>JAUXEQ010000114.1 GCA_030620455.1 bacterium
CAGACCAGTGAAAAGAGTTAAAAAGCACTTTCAAGTTCCTTTATTTAAGGGTTATGAAATTGTAGAAAAAGCCAAAGCCATGTTGGACGGTCATGCCAAAAGATTTAGGTTTGTGATGTCCCATAGGAAAGGGAAAATAGAAGTTATCGGTGTATCCGGAGATAAAATCTATTTCAAATTTCTCCAAGCCCGAAACCCAAAAAACCTCGACAGGCTTTTCTCGAGAACAATAGCAAAAGATGCGGGATGGCTCAGTGATTCTGCGGAATAGTTCTTTTGCTAAATTAACAATACTAAAAAAATTATCTTGAAACTTTTGCTGATATGTATATTACTGTTATTCAAGATCACAATTAAGAAAGGATTAGCTATGAAAAACTATGAGGTAGAGAAAATGGATTATCGAAAAAGAATAGCCTTGATAGCTCATGATAATCGAAAACACGATTTATTGGAGTGGGCAAAATTCAACCGAGAACTTCTGGCTCAGCATGAACTGTTTGCCACTGGAACAACTGGTAAAGTACTTTCTAAGGAACTGGATCTCGAAATTGCACGGTTTAAAAGTGGTTCTCTGGGTGGGGATCTGCAAATAGGCTCTAAAATTGCAGATTTAGAGATAGATATAATGATATTCTTCTGGGACCCACTTGAAGCTCAACCGCACGATGTCGATGTTAAAGCACTTTTAAGGATTTCAGTAGTCTATAATATACCAGTAGCTTGTAATAGAGCGTCAGCCGACTTTATTGTTTCATCGGCACTTATGGATGAAGATTACGATCGTATTTTAATAGATTATGAGAAGCGAATAAAGTAGAATTGAATAGTTCTAAATGAATTAGTCAGATTTGAATTCGGGATATTGAAAGTTATATATTTATAACCTTTATTTCATCCCAGCGAGTGGTATACCGTGGGGATCGCATAGCCTGTCGCATTGTCCAGCTATGCTTAAATCCTATCGTTGCGAGCTTAACAGTATGTCGACCCCATCTCGAATTGATTTCGTCGACTGTTTTCATAAGTTTGGAATATTGGCTGTCAGAATATAAAGTCATGAAAAGGTCGGGTTGCATTTGTTTATCGGAAATTATTCCTCCCAAAATAACCCCGGTTTTCTTGTATTTATAACCTGTCTTGTATATTTTATCGAGAGCTTGGTTTGCTGTTCTCACAAGTTCTGATGTAGATGCTGTAGGAATTGGGAGTTTTACGGTTAGTGACTTGGAATACTGCGGAACATCCTTAAATCGGTTGGTTGTAATGTATATTTGAATGAACGATGCCAGAGAATGTTGATTTCGAAGTTTTGCTGCAGCTCGGGTCATATAGGATGCCGCAGCTTCCTTAAGCTTGTCGAGTGTCTCCACCGCTTCCCCGAAAGATCGAGAACTGGTTATGCATTTTTTTGCAGGTGGTGCTTTTTCAAGCTCTATACACGGTTTTCCTTGAAGTTCCCATACTGTGCGGAGACCTACCACTGTTAGATTTTCTTTAATCCAATTATCGGAAGTGTCTCTTAATTGTAAAGCGGTTAATATGTTATGCTTTCTAAGCAATTTGCTATATCGAGGTCCAATTCCCCATACATCGCCAACTTCTATGCTATCTAGTATTTTATCGCATTCCGGATGATTTATAATATTGAATACACCATCGTATTTGGGATTCTTTTTTGCGATTCTGTTGGCTATTTTTGCAAGTGTTTTGGTGGGTCCAATTCCAATCGATAGTGGAATTCCTGTCCAACGTATTACAGCACGTCGGATTTGCTGTGCATAATTAAGTAGGTTCATTTTTTCAAAACCATTCAATCGCAAGAATGCCTCGTCTATCGAGTATATTTCGAGTTCGGGTGTGAATTCCGTAAGGATATCCATAACTCGAGCGGACATATCTCCATAGAATGCGTAGTTCGAGGAGAATACTTTCACTCCATATTTTTCAAACAATTCTCTGTTTTTAAAAGCCGGAGCAGCCATTGGAATTCCAATAGCCTTGGCTTCATTTGAGCGAGCTATTACTATACCATCATTGTTGGATAATACTACAACTGGCACGCCTTTCAACTTGGGATTAAATATTCGTTCGCAGGATGCATAGAAATTATTACAATCTGCTAAAGCATATATATTCTGTACGATCTTCATATTCGAACCAATTATTAATTTTTTCTATACTTTGATTCATTTCTCAAGTTTATATAAAACATCTGTATCGGAGTGGTAAAATTAGACAGAATGCACGACATAAGTTACCACACCCCACACCTCAAAATTTGTCTCCTCGCCGATCTTAATAGGTTCAAAATCCGGATTTTCTGGTATAAGATATAGATCGTTTTTAAGCTTTTTTATTCGTTTAACAATAAACTCACCATCGAGAATCGCTAAGACAATATTATTGTTGTTGGGTTCGAGTGCACGATCTACAACCAATATATCTCCGGAGTGAATACCGGCATTAATCATAGAGTTGCCTTCAACACGGACGAAAAAAGTAGCTGCCGGATGAGTTATCAAAAGCTCGTTTAAATCTAATTTCCGATCGATGTAGTCATCCGCAGGCGATGGGAATCCTGCAGAAATTCCCGTTACAAACAGAGGCAAATCGAATTTTGTTCGTTTCTCAAAACCGAATATACCAGTAACTCGAATCGAGGAATCTCTTTTATCACTCATCTTTTCAGACATTTATCCGCTCCACATATTAACCGTGATAATTCATGGATAAAATTCGTCATCTATTGTATTAAATATAATGCGATATGAACAGCATCCAACATGCTTTTCTATTCAAATAACCTGTTATAGATGGAATGAATGGGATTTGGTAAAAGTTATCGAGGAAGAGTAAAGAATACTAATAAAGAACGCTACAACTGGTGATATTACATCACGCACTTAGATAAATATGCAAGAATTTGCTAATTAAATACGCAGAATTCTATTTTGCTCTATGACTTTTGGTACGAACTTTATCTTCTTTATCGCTTTCTTTTGTCTCATCGTCGATCTTAGATACAGGTTTAGCTTTTATATCGATATTTTCTGGAGTATTAGTTTTATTCTCCTCTATTTTGTTCGGGTACTTGGTTAATTCCGTGCTGGACTTATTTTCAATTTTAACTTTCTGAAGTCTGTCGTCGATACCATTGCTATCCTGATCCATAAAATAATCAAATTCGTTTTCTTCTTCCTCGTCTTCGACATATTCATCGCTCGAGAAGAAATTCCTAAGCACATTGCTAATAGAACGATCTTTGGTCGCTTGTTGGTTTTGCTTTGAGATTTTTTCTGATTTAGAATTTTCTCTTCTTTTGCCGGAGGCACTTTGAGCAAATAGTAATCCCGGTAGAATCACTAATGCTATTAATAGTATGTAACCTATTTTTCTCATAATAATCCTCTTAATATTAATAATGTTTTCTTTTTCTTTTCTGTCAACGTCTAATTTCATTTTTTATTCTCTTATTCTCTTAATAGTTAAAGTTTACTTCTTTTAGTTCTTGTTTTTCTTGTGGAACTCGAGCTTCTGCTACTGGACCCGGTTTTGGACCTTGTGGATCTCGATGTACTCGATGAGTTCTTTGATTTTGTTCTATATGTCGATTTTCTATCTGAATCGTAGTTGCTTTCCCTGCTTGTTCTATACATCGGTGTCGAATTATGCTCTCGAGTTGAGCGTTCAGTGTATTCACGTGTTCTGGTCTCCGGAGAGGTATCGCGATATCGAACTATATTTCCCAAGCCTCTTCTTCGACTGAAATCGTTGGCTCTATCTCTATAATTGTAATGATGGTCTAATCTTATTGGTCTCCTATAAATCCAGCGATTCTCAACGTAAACTCGGGTGCAACTTGCGCAAGGATAATCGTAATAGACATATCGGTACCATCCGCATGGGCTATAGTAAACTCTGATAATTCTTCTCCAGCATATTGGCCAGTATTCAAAGGGCAGGTCCCAGTAGTAATAATTCTGACACCAATAACAACAATCGCAGTAATCGTCCCATCCCCAGAAATCGAGATGTATGACAAAGTATATACCATTTGGATAACAGTTGCATTGTGCATCGACCTGTGATGGGATTAATGCGACCATTGCTGTTAATATTGCCATGTAGATTATTGCACTTCTCATTTTATCCTCCTCCCATTGCGGGATTATTTATTACCACCCGCATTATTTGAGAACTCATCGGAAATTATATCGACTGTATGTTCCGTGGTTCTCTTCTCACCCTTGTATTTGAATGGGCTTTCATCTCCTTGTATAATAAGTTCTGGATTTCCCTCGTCAAGCTGATATGCCCAATCAAAATAAATACAGTCATAAATTATATTGGCTATTCGAATATGTGCAAAATTATTACTTCTTGTCCAAACAATATAAGAATATCCTTCATAAATGGGAACCCTTGCACCACTAATCCAACCTTCCTCCGGTGCCCAATCCACATCGGAAAGGTCATCTGTTGGTCCGAAGATTAATATATCCGTATTATCGTCGACTGCCTGCATGTAGTAATCCTCATATCTATCATCCCAGCCAAAGTAAACATCGGCGGTTCGATAGTTATAGGGAACAACCGACTCGGTGGAAAAATCGAAACCGGAATCATCCGGATAGTCTTCGCGGGTATAAACTCTATAATTGAAACCTTCAGGACGTGGTGTGTCAAAAATTATGTCCTCCGAAAGTTCGCTTTCATTTCCCCAGAAGTCGATGGAGGAGATTGCATAATAATATGTTATACCGTTAGATACATCCCAATCGACGAAGCATGCGGATCTTGTTTCAGCAATAAGATAATATCTTCCAGATTCATAATAACCTTTCCAGACTCTGTATCCTTCGATGTCGTCGTAGTAAATTGGATCCCAATAAATTGTAACCTTATGATCACCGGTTATTGTAAATACATTTACTGGTTCAGGCGGTCCGTAATAGTGCCAATCGTCTGGGTAATTATATCCGTCGTTCCAAACTGCTATATCGCAACCGGTTGAGAGTACACCAAGAAGAACGCTTAAAATTAGTGCACCTATAATTATTCTGTGTTTGAGCTGTCTATTTCTTGATTTACGTTCTGAAAATACTTTCACCGTTAACTCCTTATTACCGCTTAGGTTATAACAATTTGAGATTCTAAATTCTCTCTTTCGTTTTGTTTCTTCCATGCTATATTTCTCCTTCGGGTATATAATATGCAATTGACGTGCCAAATGTTCTATCTGTATGTGTATTATGGTATTGTGATATCGTTACCTATGTTACACGCATAATAAAGCACAAATATGGTGCAAGTAAAGTATTGATATTCATTTTTTGAACATTTTATCGACAGAAAATTGAGCAATTCTTCTCACAGAAAATTGTTGTGTGACTTTGCATAGGAAA
>JAUXEQ010000003.1 GCA_030620455.1 bacterium
CAAAACCAGGCTGTAAAGAATATGGAATACCTACTGTTATGTTGAGTAGGAAGTTTCATATTAGAAAACTTTTTGATGTTATGCCTGGAAGCTTTCGTCCTATTCCAAATGTGAATTCAACTGTTGTAGAATTAGTTCCCAGAGAAAATGTCATTTGCCCAGAAATAGATGATGCTACAATACTCAAGCTTCTCAAGATAGCTTTTAAACATAGGCGAAAGAAACTCTTGAATAATTTGAAACCGTTTTACAATATCCACGATTTAGACGCACTAGGACTTTCTTCGAATGTTAGAGCAGAGAATTTGTCCGTTGAAAAATTCTGCGAACTTTGCAAACTACTTCATTTTATTACTTGAATCTTTTTGTTTTTTTTAATATTTTTATTATAATGTAAAATAAGATAAAGGAGTGTTATGGCTCTGAAATTAGGTGAAATGCTAATCAAAGCTGGAAAAATCACTGAAGATCAGCTTGAGGATGCCCTACAACACCAAAAAGACCATGGTGGAAAACTTGGCGAAATACTCCTTCGTTTGGGATTTGTGGATGATGAGAATGTAATTAATGGTTTTATTGCCAAACAATTGAATATTGGAAATATTGAACTAGATGATTTAGAAGTCGATATGGATGTTGTTAACCTAATTCCGGTCGATTTGGCAAAAAAGTTCGATATTCTTTCTGTAATTAAAGTCGGCAAGATTTTATTCGTTGCAACAAATGAACCCCAGAATGTATCCGCATTTGATACTTTGAAATTTATTACAGGCTGCGAAATACAACCCGTTATGACCTCAAAAGATTCAGTTCAGAAAGCTATAGATAAGTATTATAATCTCGGAGAATCGCTTACAGATATTGTTGAAGAAATGGGTGCGGATATGGAAATAGTTGAGGAAACAGAAGATAGTGTCTCAGAAAGCGAACTTCAGGCAGCTGTTCAAGATAAACCTATTGTTCGCCTTGTTAATTCAATCATTTTAGATGCTATAAAAATTAATGCTTCAGACATCCACATTGAAGTCTATGAAAAACGATTCAGAGTAAGATACAGAGTTGACGGTGGTTTAAGAGAGGTTCTCCAGCTTCCCTTCGGTCTCCGACTCGCTGTAATATCAAGATTAAAAATTCTGGCAAAATTAAATATTTCAGAACGACGTCTTCCTCAAGATGGCAGAATAAAAATACAAGCATTCGGACGTGCTATCGACCTTCGTGTTTCAATTCTTCCGTGTATTTTTGGTGAGAAAGTGGTTATGCGTATTTTAGACCCATTAACCCTTATGCTCGATATGTCCAAACTCGGATTCCCTAAAAGAGCTTCTAAAGAGTTTGACAAAGCCATACACATGCCCTATGGGATGATATTAGTCACTGGACCTACAGGCTCAGGAAAAACTACGACATTGTATTCTGCTCTTCAATCACTTAATAATCCCGATATAAACATAATGACTGCAGAGGATCCAGTCGAGTTCAACCTTGAAGGTATTAATCAGGTGCAAATGCATTCATCTATTGGGTTAGATTTTGCGATATCGCTTAGATCATTTTTGCGTCAGGACCCCAATGTTATTCTAGTTGGAGAGATACGAGACCGAGAGACAGCATCAATCGCCACGAAAGCTGCATTAACAGGGCACCTTGTGTTCTCGACCTTGCATACTAATGATGCGCCATCCACAATTACTAGATTGATTGATATGGGTATGGCACCATTTTTGGTAGCTAGTGCTGTTAAGCTCATTGTAGCACAGAGATTGTTGAGGAGGATTTGTAAAAAATGCAAGGTAGAATATGAACCACCTGAGGATCAGCTTGAAATATTAGGAATCGATATGGACGAGGTGAAGAAAAAGGGACTGAAATTTTACAAAGGTGAGGGTTGCCCAACATGTAATGGGAAGGGACTTAAAGGAAGAATTGCAATTTTCGAAGCAATGCCTATCACTGCGGAACTCCAGAAGCTCATTATTGAGGGTGGTTCAGCGCTTGAAATTGAGGAAACAGCTAGTCAGCAGGGAATGAGAACCTTAAGACAGGAAGCTATTGATCGAATGTTTGAGGGTATTGTTCCCATCGAGCAGGTTGTTACAGAGACAACTGGTCAATAATTGGATTAACATATTGCGATTAATTGATTTGTATTATTATTGTTGTATAAACTCTATAATTATTTCTTTTTCTGTTTAGCAAATTATGAAAATTCGTGTTTAGTATAACCTTGCTTTTTCTTCAATCTACATTAATTTGCTTTGAAAATATGGTCTCAAGACGTTTTGTTGCCTTAAGTAATTGATTGTAAGAATGTTGATAAGTAATATGACTAAATCTATGCAAATATTAATAATGGGAGTTACTGTTGTTAGCATGCTTTTTGGACAATGGCAGATTCCAGTGAAACTTTATCCTACATCAGAAGATAGTGTATATTATCCTAAACTATATTTTGGGCAGGCAGTTGGTGCTTCGGATTCCTTCGATCCGTTTATCGATGAGCTTGCTCCTCCACCACCAATGTTTGGATTTTATGCATATTTCCAGGGGGATTCGATATCCGGATTAATAAAGGACTTTCGTGCGAACATCGATACAGGAATTGCGGTATTAAATTTATGGCAACTTCGTTTTCGAGATGAAGCAGGTGAGTCGGTATGGGTTGTCTGGGATGCGGACTCGTTTCCTTACAGTTTATCTTTTCCACGATTTTTTAAATTTATTGTTAGTGATTCGATTCCTAATGACATAATGTGGGGAACTGCGACCAGTATAACAGCAACGGAAAGTATATTTGTGCCGGTTGAAAAATCAGTTTTTTTTAGATACAGAGATTGGACTAGAATTTTTGAACCTCCAAATCTCCCGCAAAATCCTTATATTGAAATTATTCCAAATCCATTTAATTCAAGTTGTCGAATTTCTTTGGTTGGAGTTGCGAATGCGGATATTGCTATTGTCGATGTAAATGGACGATTGGTAGATAAGGTTTTTGTTAAAGGTTCTGTTAATTTTTATCCTCATAGCCTTCCGGGTGGTATGTATTTCGCTATAATTAAAGGCTCTAATTACACTAAACCTATTATATATGTTAAGTAATATTTTGGAGGATTTTCAATGCGAAGGGTTACGATAATATTAGCATCGATATTAGTATTTCAAATTGCTAACGGAAGTACTAAGACCAATATTGAGGATAATTCTATCGAGATAATTTTCACAATGGATGAACTTCAAACGCAAACAATAAACACTCCGATGGGAAAATTTACTAATATCTTACCGAGTTCTGAATTTGATTTCGAGCATCGTCCTGGAGCGCCGAAGTTACCAGAGGTTTACTATCTCATTGGTGTTCCCGTTGAAGGTGAGTACTCTATAAGTTATGAAGTTGAATGGGGACAAAAACAAAAAGTTCCCTATCCTGTAGTCCCAGTTGATTCATTTTATTGGGATAAAAGCAATTTAATTGCCAAGCCAATGATACCTGAGCCAATTTACTATGAAAGCGAAGCGTTTCTTGAGGAACCCGTTGTGTCTATCGAGGATGATGGTTTTATTAGATCACAGAAAATTGCTCGAATAATAGTAAAACCCATAAAATATAATTATCAACAGGGAATTCTCGAAATTGCCGATAGAGTTTCGATAAATGTTAAATTAAGTGGTTTGGGTGAATTAATCACTGAAGGGGCATTTGAGGATGTTTTGAGAACGGTGTTGGTGAACTACGAACAGGCGAAAAATTTTCGTTATATGCTAATCGATGAGGATATCCCTGAGAATCCTTTCGATGCTGCAGATTCATGGATTAGAGTTCCATTAAAAGGTGGTGGAATTTATGCTATAACAAAAAACTGGTTTGAGCAAATGGGAATTGAGCCCAACACAGTAAACCCACAAAAAATAAGACTTTACGCAACTAAATTTGGTAATTTTTCACCAAATATTGCAGAACAGTTCGAAATAATCGATGAAGTGCCACTTCTATATTTTGGAAACGATGATAGTATTTTTGACGAAAGCGATACATTAATTTTTTACCATGTAGGTCCTGAAGGTTGGATTTTGTCCGGTAGAAAAGCTGTATGGCTTGAAGGAACTTTCAGCGATAGTTTATCGGTTTGGATTGCCTTGGACGGAGCATTTCCCGAGTCTCCCAAAAGACTTCATCCAACTATTAATACTAGTTTTGATACGACAATAGACTGGGGAAGGATGTTAGTTCATTACGGAGAAAACAAGCTCTATGATTTTTGGATGGGCAATCGTTGGTACAATCAACTTATTAGAGGGGAGATATCCTTTATTCTCAATGATTTGAGAATCGTATCAGGATCTGAGATACCTGCCTCTCTCAGTCCTGCACCTACTACATATAATATTCGATGTAATGGACAAAGTGTATCCTCACTAATCTTAAGAAAGCTAAGGTCGGGCTTGAATAATATTACATTGATATATAACGATTCAAAAGATACTTATTTTAAATTCTTGGGAATAGATTATCCTATTAATCTTGTAGCTTCTTCTAACTTTCTTCATTTCTATACTGATTCAATATCACCGGGGAAAATAAAATACGAGATATTTGGGTTTATTAATCCCATAATTTTCGATGTCACAAATATTTGGCAGGTTAGAATGTTTGAAGCAACTGAGATTGGTGATGGTGAACATTACTTTGTTGATAGTTTAGCTAGAAGGGAATATGTGGTCTTTGAAAGAAATTTTACACAACCTATTCCAATGGGTATTATTGAAAGAGATTTTCCTCTGTGGAATCCTGAATCTTTTAATGCTGATTATTTACTGTTGTCTCCAAAAGAATTAAATCCAGATTCACTGGCTAAATTCTGGGAGAATAGAGGACTTTCAACACGGATAATTTGGTTGGAGGATATTTACCATGACTTCGGATACGGTAGATTCGATCCTGTGGCAATAAGAAATTTCTTACAATATGCTTATAATAAATCCTCAACTCCCAAACCTCAATATGCTGTCTTTGTTGGTGATGGGCATCTGGATTACAGATATCGTATGACAGATGAACCGAATTTATTTCCACCTGCGATGTTTGTCAGTCATGGGACCGACGCATTCTATGCAACGATTAATACAGATTCTGACGTAATCGAGCTTATGTCGTCCAGACTTCCAGTGAAAAACCAAGAACAACTGGATATCGTGATTGATAAAATGACGAATTACATCGACAATCCTGATTTTGGTGACTGGAGAATAAGAGCTATAATTGCCTCAGATGATGAATACAGAGATGATAACGCTACAGATCATCTGGGTTACACTCGAAATGCTAATGAGATTATAACTCGGTATTTACCTTCTTGTGTAATGATTGATCCGATTTATCTAATCGATTTCCCAAGAACATCCGCTTTAAGAAAGCCCACTGCAAGAGACGCACTTTTACAGGACGTAAGCAAGGGAGCGATTTACGTTGATTGGATAGGACACGGTAACTATCACCTTTGGGCTCACGAGAGATTACTGAACTTCCCTATGGATTTACCCGGTTGGGATAATGGCGAGAAATTGCCATTAGTTTCAATGTTTTCCTGCGATAACCATCAATTTTATTTTACAGATAACCTCGAGTGCATCGGTGAAGACCTTCTGAGAAAACCATCAGGGGGTGCTGTAGCAACGATTGGAGCTACTTCCGGTTCTACTATTAGCGGCAATCAAGTTATCAATAAATCGCTTGTCGATCTTCTTTTTTATGATCATTCAATATCTATTGGTGCAGCGCTTGTTGCTACCAGAAGAAATCGATATCACGACTCGCAATATATACTTTTTGGGGATCCAGCAATGAAGTTTGGATTTCCACATTTAAAGATAACAATGAACCTCGATCCAGATACTCTTTATGCAGCACAATGGATTACTGTTTCTGGGGATGTGGAAACTTCTATTAACGGTAAAGTGCAGATTCTATTGTTTGGACCGAGATATAATAAATTCTATGAATCTCCAGTTATTAGTGATGCAGTTTACTATATTCAAGAAGGAGATATTTTATTTTCTGGTCTTGCGTCTGTTCATGATGGGCATTTTGAGCTTCCTATTTTTGTGCCGAAAAATCTTCAGGGTTCGGTTTCTGGGTATAGAGTTTTGGCTTATGCTTATAGCGAGGTAGAAAAAATCGATGCAGTTGGATTGTTAGATAGTATACCTGTAGAACTGTCGGGAAGTCCCGTTATCGATGACACTACGGGTCCAGAAATTTTTATTAGCTTTGAATTGAGCAGCTTTGCTGATGGCGGTAAAGTTTGTTCACCAGATGGGAGTCTTCCGGTAACAATTCAAGTCTCGGATCCACATGGAATCGATTTCGGCTCACGTCCAGGTCATGGACTTATTGTTCAACTTGACAATGAGGATAATATTATCGATATATCTTCAGAACTTCAATACTCTATCGACGACCCAACTTTTGCAAGAGCAACATATACTTTTAAAAATGTTGAATATGGAGGACATACCATTTGTGCTCAGGTTTGGGATAATCTCAACAACGTAACACAGAAATGTGTGGAACTGTGGTTGGACCCTTGTGAAGTCGAAATTTATGATGTTATTCCTTATCCTAATCCTTTCAAAGATGTGGTTGATATAACATTCGCATTGGCTGGAGAGGGAATTTCAGCTCATGTGGTAGTTACGGTTTACACAGTGGATGGAAAACAGATAAGACAACTTTCAAAATCGACGACTAATCCTTTTGATTGGATTACATGGGATGGAAAAACAGAATATGGAGACGATGTCGGCAAAGGAATATACATGTATGTTTTAAAGGCTGAAATTACTTCAAAGACTGGGAAACAATGGGAAAAAATTTATCGAGGAAAGATAATTCGAAATTAAGAATATATTATTTCTGCCTTATAATAAATTCTGTTATATAAATCATTAATTAAACATTTCTCTCGGATCTGTAATAACACCTGTTATAGCGGAAGCCACAGCAGTATACGGACTCGCGAGATAAATGAAAGAATTAGGATTACCGAGACGTCCTTTGAAATTTCTGTTAGCCGTTGAAATGCAAACCTCGTGGTCTGCCAAAACACCCTCATGAGCACCGAGACAAGGTCCACAACCTGTATTCATTAGGATAACGCCTGCGTCAAGCAGAATTTGGGCTGTGCCGTCCAAAATTATCTGCTGCAAGATAGCTTTACTGGCTGGGAATGCAAGCATCCGTACATTTTTGGCAATCTTCTTTCCTTTTAGAAGTTCTACTGCAGCGTGGAAATCTTCTAAGCGTCCATTGGTGCACGAACCGAAAAAAACTTGATCGATTATCTGCCCGGTTGTTTCCACCACGGGACTCACATTATCGACGGTATGAGGTTTTGCGATATACGGTTCAAGATCATTTACATTATAATTCAGTTCCTTTAAATATACAGCGTCAGAATCTGGCAAAACCCATTTGTAATGCTTTTTTGCCTTGTTTTCAAGATATTTGTCCACTATTTCATCCGGATAAATTATTCCAAATTTCGCTCCCATTTCAACTGCCATATTGGACAAAACCATTCGACTGTCGATAGACATTTTCTTTACTGTATCCCCCGTGAATTCGACAGATTTATATAGCGCACCATCTGCACCGAGATCACCAATGATTTTGAGTATTAGATCCTTTGATGTAATGTATTTCAGGAATTGCCCTTCTATGTTGATTTTAATTGTTTCCGGTACTTTTAGCCACATTTCCCCAGTAGCCCAAATAGCTGCAACTTCGCTTCTGCCAATGCCGGCGCTGGCAGCACCAAAAGCGCCATAAGTTGTTGTATGAGAGTCTGCACCAAGGATCAAACCACCGGGGAAAGCAAAGCCTTTCTCTGATAGCACTTGATGGCATATTCCTTCTCCTATATCGTAAAAATTTGGTATTCCCTGATATCTGACAAATTCACGTATAGATTTATGGTTATTTGCATATTGTGATGTTGATGCAGGAACTGTATGATCCAATACTATTACTGGCATTAAGGGATCGAATAATTTATCCACAGGTAGTTTTTCGTACTTCTTGATTATCGCCGCTGAATTATCATGAGAAAGCACGTAATCTGGTTTTACTGTTACAATATCTCCCACATCGACTTTTTCTCTACCACTGTGGGATGCAAGAATTTTTTGAGCTATTGTACTACCCATTTACATTCCTCTCGATTCATCGATTTTTTATCATTAGAAGATTGTATCGATAACAAAATTATATTATAAAACTAAATGTAAAGGTTATAATGTTTCCCAACCAAGTGCTTCAACATGTGGGTTAATCTTTTTAATTAAACCTTGAAGAACCTTGCCGGGACCAATTTCTATGAATTTCTCCGCGTCGTCTTTAATCATGTTTTCAATAATGTCAATCCATCGAACAGGATTAGTTAATTGCATAACAAGATTATTTTTTATTTTTGTCGGGTCGGTTAAAAGTGTTCCAGTTACATTAGAATAAAAATTCACGTTAGGTTCATTGAACTTAATTTTCGCTAGAACCTTTTTCATTTCTTTCTGCGCTTCCAACATCAGAGGGGTATGGAAAGCGCCGGATACATTAAGAGGTACGACTCGTTTTGCTCCTTTTTCTTTGAGAATTTCGCTTGCCTTACTCAGAAGTTGTTTTTCTCCACTTATAATGAATTGCTTAGGAGAATTGTAATTGGCAATTTCTATAACACCTTGAGGTTTGAGTGAATTAACAACATCTTGCACATTTTCAATCGATAATCCAAGAGGAGCAATCATTCCGCCTTCTTTAGCCTGAGCCATCAATTTACCTCGTTCAACTACAGCCATAAGTCCATCACCAAAAGTAATAGATTTAGCAGCCACAAGAGAAGAATACTCACCCAGGGAATGCCCAGCGGTTAATTCGAATTTTTTTTCGATTATATTCAAAACTGCATACGAATGAGTGAAAATGCATGGTTGAGTGTATTGAGTCTGTGCTAATGTTGCCTTATCAGCATCAAAAGAAATCTCGTCAATTCTAAAACCTGCGATACGATTTGCTTTCTTATATATTTCTCGAACAACTGTATATTCATTAAAAAGATCTTTACCCATTCCTGGAAACTGCGATCCTTGTCCGGGAAATACGAATGCAGTAATCATAATCACTCTCTTTCACGGAGAACTCAAACATTTTTTCCACAGCAATGTTTGTATTTCTTACCCGACCCACATGGACACGGCTCGTTCCTGCCAATTTTCCTACCTTTTCTAATAGTTTGAGTTTTTTGAATCGGGCTCATTCTTGCGTTCTGTCTTGCTGGTGATTTTATTCCATGAGGAGATTGGGATGTGCTTTTCCTATCCTGTGAACCGAGTAATTTCTGCGCCATTTGAGCGGATGCTGCTACACCATAACCATCAGATTCCTGATGTGTTATCCTTGTCGGTATGCGACGTCTAGGCGCATCTGGTAATACTACCTGAGCGTGGAAAAATGTATATAAAGTTTGTTTTCTTAGATCGTCCATAAGAATTCCAAATGCTTCGAAGGATTGCATCTTATATTCGACGATCGGGTCTTTTTGTGCATATGCCATCAGATAACTTGATTCTTTAATATCATCGAGTGACCTTAGATGTTCCATCCATAGATTATCGAGTGTTTTGAGCATAACCAATTTTTCAAGAAGCCTACAGTTTTCTTCGCTCAGAATATTTTCCTTCATGCTATAAGCTTTAATTGCAAGCTCATATAGTTCCTCGACAAGTGAATTGGATTGGTGTTCTGTATCCTCAGGATTATATCGAAGAAGGAATACATTGGTAAATTCCTCTGAAAGACCTGCCCAATCCCAGCTTTCAGGTGGTCTCCCAGAATCGGTGTAATTTTCCACAAGGAATTCACAGAATTCAAAAATGAACCTTTTAAAGTCTGGTTTAAGATTATTGCCAAATAAAATTCTATGCCGTAGGGAATAGATAACCTCTCGGTGTTTATTCATAACATCGTCATGTTCTAATGCGCGCTTTCTTATGGCGAAGTTTTGTATCTCAACGCGTTTCTGTGCACCTGCTATTTGCCTCGATATTATTGTATGCTCGATGGGTTCACCTTCAGGAGGATTTAGTCGCTTAATCATATTGTATGCTCGATCACCGCCTGCATACAAGCGCATTAGGTCGTCCTGTAAAGAGACCATAAACCTTGAGGACCCCGGGTCACCTTGTCGACCAGCTCGACCTCGAAGCTGATTGTCGATTCTTCGAGCATCGTGTCTTTCCGTACCAATTATATGTAAACCGCATGGAACTCCTTTTTTCACGCATTCTTTGGGATTTTCTGGGCATGTCCATTGGTCTATTGTGTGAGTTAGAAGTGCGCATTTTGGTTTAGGGAAATCAATACGCTCGTAATTGCCTTTAGGAATTGATTCTGCCAGCACAAAACCGGAGGAACCGGAAAAAATAGCTACGTTACCAGCATTGGATAAATATTTGGCGATTGTATTAGGTGAATTTTCCCTTAGATTAAACTCTCTAAACTCAATACCCACATATTTAGCTAATTCTGCAAGATTACGCAAAACCTCTCCGCTTTCCGTGACTAACAAGAACGATTTACCTTCTTCGATTTCCTTTGCTATCCTTAAAAGAATCGGTTCGAAAACAAGTTTGTATGCCTTAACTAATCCCACGCCCAATTTAATGTCTGTACCCCTACCAGCCATGTTGGTAGCAATTGTCACAGCTCCCGGTTGCCCGGCAAGGATAATTATATGCGCTTCCTTTTCGTGATGCTTTGCATTAAGAACTGAGTGGGGAATTTGTTTCCTTTTGAGCATTCTCGAGAGCATTTCTGAGACTTCTACGGAGACCGCTCCAACTAGAATTGGTTGGTTTCGTTTGTGATAGTAAGCAATATCATCTATTACCGAGTTAAATTTTTCCTTTCGAGTCAGATAAACCTGATCATTGGAATCTTCTCGTCTAACAGGTCGATTTGTTGGTATAGATATAACCTCGAGTTTATAGATCTCCCAAAACTCAGAAGATTCAGTCAATGCTGTTCCAGTCATACCTGCGAGCTTTCGATACATTCTAAAATAGTTTTGGATTGTAATAGTAGCATACGTTTGAGTTTCACCTTCAACATGAACACTTTCCTTAGCCTCGAGTGCCTGATGCAAACCCTCGGAGTATCTCCGTCCTGCCATAAGACGACCTGTAAACTCGTCGACGATAATAACTTTATCGTCCTGAACCACATAATCAACATCCTTTGCGAATAGCACATATCCCTTGAGAAGCTGTGAAATAGCATGGTTTATCTCGCTACGTTCGGCAAATATTTTATTTAGCTTGCCTTTCATCTCTGTCTGAACTTTTTCCGAAAGTTCTTCATTCCCTTCGATTTGTGAGAGTTCTTCTGCTATATCAGGGAGAGTGAATATTTCCGGATCCGCTTTGCTGAATCTGGCTAATTCATTTCTGCCTTTATCGGTAAGGTTTATAGAATGCTCAAACTCGTCGACAGCGAAGTATAATTTTTCATCTAATTCATTCATATTTTTGTCTCGAATGTGTATTGCTTCTTCATGATTTATAGATTTAAGAATATCCGGTTCTTTAATTAGTTTTAAGAACTGTGGGTTTTTGGGATTGCTACGTTTAACCATAAGAAGTTGAGTTGCAGCTTTAGCTTTTATACTGTCGGCATCGCCGCCTTTTCCTTCAGCTTCGAGTATTTTTGATTTAGCCCAGAACTGTCGGGATTCATTAATGAGCGAAGCAGATTCTCTGCTTTGAGTTGAAACTATGTGTCTAACAGCAGAATTCCATTTTTTGAAATGTTCTGAAATCGTACTTTGAACGGGTCCAGAAATAATTAGAGGAGTTCTTGCTTCGTCAATAAGAATTGAATCAACCTCATCGATAATGGCGTAATATAATTCACGTTGAACAACACCTCTTGGTGAAATTGCCATATTATCTCTCAGATAATCAAAGCCGAAAGCATTATTTGTACCGTAAACGATATCTTTGCAATATTGAGCTCTTCTTTCCGGGGTATGAGGTTGAATACCCTCATGAATAACTCCAACAGTGATTCCTAGGAAGTTATAGATCATGTCCATCCATTGAGCATCACGTCGAGCAAGGTAGTCATTCACTGTAACAAGATGGACACCTCTACCGGGTGGTACAATTTCACCTTCCTCACTCTCAAACGGTTGGAAATCCCATTTTGAAATATCTTCACCGTAGAATTCAATAGCGATTTCAACCCATTTGTGGTTTAATGCTAAGGCATTAAGATACAGCGGCATTGTAGCAACAAGGGTTTTGCCTTCACCTGTGGCCATTTCTGTAACTTTACCTTGATGAAGTATAGTTGCACCAATTAGCTGCACATCAAATGGAACCATGTCCCATACGAGCTTTTCACCCATTATGCTAAATTCGGTTCCAATAAGTTTCTGACACGTTGCTTTAACTGCGGCAAAGGCTTCTGGCAGCAATTCTTCAAGAAAGGATTGTTCTATTTCGAAGATTTCATTATCGATTTGCTCATGTCTATTCATTAAATTTTCTAATTCATCAGATTCCTCGAGTTGTTCTATTTCCTTGTCGATTTCTATTAGTTCCAAGTGAAGGTGTAAAGTTTGTTCCGCAATTCTTCTCCTGAATTGAATAGTTTGGTTTTTAAATTCGTCATTAGGTAGTTTTACAAATTCAGCATAAAGGTCGTTAATAATATCAATAATTGGGTCGATTTTTTTTGTTTGACGTTCAGAGGCTGTTCCGAATACTTTTTCTAGAATTTTTTTCAAATCCCCTCCATATTATTTTTACCTTAACTACATAAAATAAACAATTATTCCCTGAGCTTCAAACTTAATTTATAAATTCTATTATGAGATATAAAATTCAGGTTAGCCTGAAACATCTTGACAAATTACGTTTTGAAAAAATATTGTGGTTATGATATGGTTTAAGAAAAGAAATTCTAAATTAACTTCTCAACAACTCAAAGATATTCCTGAGGGTCTTTGGATCAAGTGCGATTCATGTGGGGAGATTATCTATAAAAAGAAGTTAGATAGAAACCTTTGGGTTTGTCCAAATTGCAATTTCCACTTCAAAGTTACAAGCGATTATTATTTAAAAATTATTTTAGACGAGGACACATTTGAGATATTCGATGAAAATATTCGGTCAACCGATCCCATGAAATTTAAGGATCGGAAAAAATATTCCGATCGTATTAAGGCTTATTCTAATAAATTGTCGATAACAGAAGCAGTAGTCGTCGGTCTTGGTAAGATTGACAATATACCTGTGAGCATCGGTGTTATGGATTTCCGATTTATTGGTGGAAGTATGGGATCTGTTGTTGGAGAAAGGGTTGCCAGAGCTATTGAACGAGCTATTGATGAGCGTATTCCTCTGGTAATTATCTCAGCCTCCGGTGGTGCAAGAATGCAAGAGAGTATTTTATCGCTTATGCAAATGGCAAAGACTGGAGCGTTGCTATCTAAACTGGATGATGCTGGTTTGCCTTACATATCTGTTCTGACTAATCCAACAACAGCTGGGGTTATGGCGAGTTATGCCTCTCTTGGAGATATTATAATTGCTGAACCTAAAGCTCTTCTTGGCTTTGCTGGTCCAAGGGTTATTCAACAGACAATAGGTGAGGAGCTTCCACCAGGCTTTCAAAGTTCTGAATTTTTCAGAGAACATGGGTTTGTTGATAAAATTGTGCCAAGAGCTGAACTAAGAAAGACAATTGCCCAAACGCTCAGATATCTTTACAGACCTGCAGATACCATTAAATCGAATATTTTCGATAATGAGTGATAATTATTTTTCCTAATACTGTTAGATTATTTTAGTTCAATAGCATTTTATTAAGCGATTTTGGGAAAATTCACGGATTTTTATTTAGAAGTAAACCCTTATAATTTTTTTTATTTGCTTAAATGCCTTATAGCGATGACTTATTCTATTTTTCTCTTCGAATGAGATTTCTGCAACAGTTTTTCCGTTTGGTAACTCAAAAATTGGGTCGTATCCAAAACCTGCTTTTCCCCTTGGCTCTTTAACTATTTTACCGCTTAGTTCTCCATCTGCAATATAAATCTGTTTATTTGGAAGCAATAGAACTGCAGTACACACGAATTTTGCATCGCGCATATTTTCAGGTATATCTTTCATATTATCGAGCAGTTTTAGATTGTTCTCTTTGTCCGTACTTAAAGGTCCTGCGTATCTTGATGAGTATACACCAGGTTCACCATTAAGTGCATTGACAGTTAAGCCGCTATCGTCAGCAAGGGAAGGCAGACGGGTTACTTTAAGAAAAAAATTGGCTTTAATACATGCATTTTTTACAAATGTGACGCCATCCTCTGAAGGATGTTCCTCACATAGGTCACCTCCGAATAGGAGTGCAATATGTTCCTGTAAAGGATGTAGTATTTTACATATTTCCCCATATTTATTAAGATTATGGGTAGCAATAACAAGTTGTTGCATCTATACTCCTAATATCGATACTCCAAAAAGCAATTCAGATAATTCAAGAATATGTTTAGTTTTGTTAAATTACATTTTTTATTATACAAGTACTTTTATAATTCCTGAGATTACTTTAGATAAAATTATCATAAAATAGCATTTATGACAGCTTTTTATAAGAAAAAAACAGCGGTACGGGGAATCGAACCCCGGTTTGATGGCTGAGAACCACCCGTCCTAACCACTAGACGATACCGCCGATTCCCAATAACCTATTGTTGCGGTATAAGTTGTCAAGAGAAAACTAATCTATGAATTCCCACCCGATTCCAAAATACATATTTCTCCCCATAGTTTTTCTACCGTCAAACGTCTCAACTTTGACATCGGTCAGATTTTTAACATTAAAGAATAATTCAATGAGCTTATACTTAGCTGATAAGCTACCATCGATCATGAAACCTGGAGTAATAGATTTCTCTTCAAAATTCACTGTCCTTTTGAATTGCCCTACATATTTATTGTTAAGTCTTAATCCTAACTTGAGATCATTGTCTAATCCTACAATCTTAAAATCGATTGGTACTGTGAAATAATGTGTTGGTCTTTCGGGAAGTATATTATCCGAATTGTCCACAGCGGAAAGATAAGTATATGAAGCTCCGATAGATATATAATCTAATAAGTTATATTTTAGGTTTATATTTAAACCGATTATTTTTGCATCAGAGATATTTTGCGGTTCCCAAATTGCTGAATCTGCTCCACCAGAGACTGCGATATAATTAAAACTCCAATCTATAAGATCAGCGTAACTTGTTAGAAAAAGAGTTATTGCTGCCAGTTTACTTTCATCTTCTATCCCAGCTGAGATTGACGAAGAAAACGACTTTTCAGGTCCAATGTTTTCGTTTCCCCTCGATACATTAATTAATGTATCCAAACTTAACGTATCACCTGTAACCGAATCAACCACAGGAGTGATTATTTTAAAGATTTCCGGACCCCACCATAGATCGTTAGGAGTAGGAGTTCTAAAACCTGTTCCAGCTGTAGCTGATGCGAAAATGTTACTCCCAAAGTCTCGTCGTATCCCGAAACCTCCGCTCAAACCTGAATTAGCATCGATATCTTTGTCATAACGGATGGAGACAACACTCTGAAAGTTTTTGAAGTTTATATCACTTTGTATCCCAAATGCAATTTCATTTAACCCGTGATGTTGTCCGCTTTGAGTGCTTTCTAAGGATAAATTGCGAGTTTGCATAAATATCGTCGGACTAAAAGCACCAATTCGTTTGCTTCCTCGAATATCGACTAAGGAGACATCTGCATTATGTTTAGATTCCGACCATATTGTAGAGTATTTCTGCCTATATTTTTCATATTGCCCGCTAAAACGTAAAACAATATCGTTTATTAAGAGATTCAAATGAACTACACCTAAGTCGAATTCGTCTCGTTGTTTTCCAAGGGAGCCAAAAGAAAATTGATTAATCCGTCCTCGATGTGATTGACCGAAAAGTTCAATCTGAATTTTCTGTGTAATATCAGTCGTGATTTTTGCTGTTATGTCCTCAAGTTTAGAGAGTTCATCTTCAATTTCGCCATCAGTGTCAAGTTTTGTCCCGCCGATATGTATTGAAGCTATATTAAAAAAGTTGTTAACCATATCAACAGAAAGTCGTTCCAAATTGTTATCACCTTTTATATAATCTACCTTGGTTTTGGCACCAGGGATATCGCAAAATCCAGTTATGAAGTTTATACCACCAGCCATGCCTCCTGTGCCATACAATGAGGACCAAGAACCAGTAATCAGTTCTATTCTAGATATTGCAGGAATTGTAAACCAGTTAAGATCAAAAGATCCAAGTTGAGGAAAAGAAACAGGCAAACCGTCGATGAGAACTTTCTGGTGTGACATCGTTCCACCTCTAATCAAAGGCGAGCTTACACTTCCTATTAATGAACTTTCCTTTATATATAAACCTGTAGCAGAATTTAAAGCATCTACGATAGTAATAGGATGAATTTGATCGATTGTGCTATCGAGGACTATGAAAGCATCTGAGCAATATTTTAAAACTGGACTCTCAACAAACAAATCGTCATAAACTGTTAGTAATTCACCCTCGAACGTTGACAACTTTTGTTCTGTGGTATCCTTAAAGCCAAGGCTATCATCTTGTGCATAACATACAACCAAAAGGGAACTTAATATTATAATAGAAATTATTTTCATTTTACCTCCAAGTTTTAGTTTATAAAAGAATAATAAAAATTTTTATTGTCAAGAGGAAAATCACAATATGTTGTGTTGAATAGAAATTATACCACTATATATTGTGGTGTGCATTATATTAGCAAAACAAATCTATTGATAAATCAATGCACATTTATTATATTAATTTAATGGAAATAATTGAATATGATTCTAAATACAAGGAATTATGGGAGGATTTTTTAGAAAATTCTAACAACGGAACGATTTTCTCTAGCCAATCATTCCTGAGTTATCATCCTCCTCATCGCTTTGAGCACAATCATTTGCTCTTTAAAGATAGGGGTAAGCTTATATCGCTTTTCCCAGCGGCAATCTGTTATGTAAACCAGAAAAAAATTCTGGTCTCACATCCAGGAGCATCTTTTGGAAGTTTCATAACAAGAAAAGCAACTGGGGTTTCGGAAGCGATATCCCTGACACAAAGATTAATAGACTATTGTTTGAAAAACGATTTTTACGGAGTAGAAATTACGCGACCTCCATGGATCTATTACGAATATCCTGAAGATCATTTCGATTTTGCACTTTTCAACGCCGGTGCACATCATACGAAGAGAGAATTATCTGCGGTTGTGCCTATTTTTTCAGATCATAATGTAAATTTGTCGCTTTTCAAACCAGAAGCTCGAACTGCAATGAGAAGGGCAAAACGGAGCGGTATAACGATATCTCTAACTGACCGCTGGGCAGAATTCTATGAAATTCTCAAGAAAAATCTCTCTCTACGTCACGGTGTTAAACCTACTCATACTTTGAAAGAGATTAAGAAACTTGATCAACTTATTCCTGATCGGTTAATTCTTTTTGGAGCTTTTTTGGAGGGAATGATGATTGCAGGTTCGACTATTTTTATTTGTAATCCTCGAACGATGTTATCCTTTTACATAAGCCAGGATTATGAACACCAGAATCTACGACCGTTAAATCTGTTATTTACAGAAATTATGAACTGGGCATCAAAAAATAATTTCAAGTGGCTTGATTTTGGGACATATACATTGAATAACATACCTAATTTCGGTCTTGCAAGATTTAAAGAATCGTTGGGAGCAAAAGGAATTTTCAGAGATACATTGAGTTTGAAACTCTGATTGGAGAGTTCAATATTTGCATATGGAAGCTTTTCATCGGGATTGTGAAAAATCAAAGTTCTATATTAGGATTTAATGCCGGAGGGGGGATTTGAACCCCCACGAGTCTAAACTCACTAGACCCTGAATCTAACGTGTCTGCCAATTCCACCACTCCGGCAAATTAAATTTTTCAAATTTTTAAGGTGTAAAGAATATTGAGTAACTGCACTAAAATATTATAAATTCTATAAATCGTTTAATGCCAATTAAGATATTTTAACTTAAAAATGTTTTGTTTATCGATGCATCGCTGTAATTTGTTTTCATATAAATAAATGTCAAGGGGAATAATGAGGATTGTAGCAAGAAATAAGAAGGCTCGCAGAGATTATGAGATACTGGATAGATTCGAAGCAGGAATTGTACTTATAGGATCAGAGGTGAAATCACTTAGAGCAGGTAAGGCAAGTCTTAATGAATCTTATGCTCGCATTAAAAATGGTGAATTATGGCTTTACGAAATGCATATAAGTCCATATGATAATTCGAGTGTATTTACACCAGCACCTAAACGCAGAAGAAAACTGTTGTTGCATAAATTCGAAATATTACGTCTTAAATCAAAAGCCGAAGAAAAAGGTTTAACAATAATTCCTCTTGAGATCTATTTAAATGACAGAGGATTGGTCAAAGTTACAATCGCTATTGCAAGGGGACGAAGAGAATATCAAAAAAAACGATATCTTATACTGAAACAAATGGACCGAGAAAAGGAACGGGAATTAAGAGATTATAATAGGAAAAAAAGGTATTAATTAAGGAGAAAACATGAAAAAGAAATATCTTTTGTTATTTGTTCTCCTCATTTTTGCCACAATGATAAATTCCGGGTGCTCAAAATCCAGGAAAGAAATAATTTCAAACAAAGCTGTTGTTGAACCCGTAAACGCAAAGTGGGGTGAAACTTGTAGAGTCTACTTCAAACCCACAGTGCCATGCGACTCGGTTTGGTTTGTTACTCTCCTTTACTTCAGCGATTCATTGGAAAATACAATATATACGATGACAAAAGGTGAAGATTACTTTTATGGAGAATTTACAGTACCAGAAAAGCTTCTTAGTGGCTATGTACAGATTCGTCCTATCTCACCTATCCCAGAGATGCAGATTAATGATAATATTGCACCATTAACTGTTCTCGATGGCAATGGCTTGGAAGTTCCCAGTGCACTCGAGATATTTGATCTTCCTTCAACTGAGAGGAAGAAATATTTAAGAGACTGTAATATCTATTTTTACAAAATATTAGCATGGGATGCAATATCCACAATTAAAGATTCTGAATTGTTAATTGAATTTATTTCTGAATTAAGGGGAGAACCACAATCCTCGGAAATTTTAATGAGTATATCAATAATCTATGCAGCATTAGATAGTTTTAATACGGCAATAGATATCGGTCAAAGAATTCCACCAGGTCCTGATAAGATAGATGAAGTAGCATTGGCAACTATACTCGATAGACTTCAATGGAGCTCACAAAAAGATTCCGTAATTCACCGGAAAGTTCTTGAACTTGCCGCAGAAAAATTTAGTGAGAATTCAAATATGTATCTGGGAATACTTCCAGTGATGCTTCGGTGGAATGATTTGATTACTACCGAAGAACTATCTGAATACGCTCGCAAATCCTGGAGAAGGCTGGATATGGAGAATCCGAATGTACAGCTTTTGCAGAGTGTCTGGATGTCGGCTAAATCCTCTAATGACACCGCCATTATCGAGGAAATTATGCCTTTTACAATGGATTTAATTAAGCGGAACCAACATCGAAAACTTACGAGCCATACAAAACCATTTGCAGATGATATCATAACCTCGATTAATTTCCTCGAGAATAAATTAGAGCCTGAAACTGTTATAGAGCTTTGCAATCTCGCGTTTTCTAAGATTTCTGAGGTAAGTCGAACTGGTATATATAGGAGCTTTTTCACTTGGAAAAGGTCTGAAGCGTATTTCAAACTTGGTGATATTACTAATGCAGAAAAGGATGCCTTGACTTTTCATGTAATAACTAACGATTCCATCTCGAAAAGATTTATTGAAAAAATCACAGGATTACCTGTAGAGCAAGCTGTATCGATGCTTAAGGACAAATATCCCAA
>JAUXEQ010000125.1 GCA_030620455.1 bacterium
CATATCAATGTGTAACTCAAGTCTATTTTGTTTAATATCTGGTTGCTCCCATGCTTCAGGATGTTTTTCCCTGTACATATTGTATCCTAAACCACCTCCCAAGAAAGGCGTAAACTCGTCATAGTCGATGCCTACTTTTGCGGTGAAATATAAGACCATATTGGATTTGTGCTTTGTTCCCCCTATCTCAGGTTTTCCACCATTCCAAAATTCAAATCCTGCATCCAAGGTTACCGATTCACCAAATTTAAGAAAATCTAACCAAATACCAAAACCGGGTGTAATACCATATTTTGCTTCAAGAAAAAGCAATCCGAGTTTACCACCAACCGCAGTTACTCCAAATTCAACATCGATTTCCTTTTCAGTTTCGTATTCCTCCTGTCCGAAGGAAATAATAAAAATTGCCAAAATAAGCAACCATGATAATTTCCTCATGATCTCCTCCTTATCGAAAAACTATATTTGAACCAAATTGTTTGTTAATTACGGTTTGACCAATTTCGTAAAATAATATTAAATCAGCTTTTTCAGATTTTGCAACATTAATTATGCTATCCCCTAATAATATCGCTGCTGTGGAAATAACATCGGCATCGAACGCATTCTTGCATACAACTGTAACTCCAATCGCCTTGTCCGAAGGATATCCAGTCTTTGGGTCAAATATTTGATGATATCTTTTACCATTTACAATTATAAACCTTTCATAATCCCCAGCAGATGCACAACTTTGTTCTGATGGTAATTCAAATACTTTAACAATACCTTTACCTCTTGGATTTGCAATGCCTATTTTAAATGTTTTGTTATCCCGGCGCCATCCTTTAATATTTCGTCCTGCATCGATTAAAAATCCAGCAATATCCATGTTCCCTTCTACGCAAGGTAAAATTTCATCATAAATTATATCAACGACCCAACCTTTAGTATAGGCAGAAAGATTTACCTCAGGATTACCATGCTTAACAATAACTGTATCGGAAATAAATTCTATATATGAATTATTTATATTTGATATTGCTTTATTAATAAGTTCTTTCGATGGAATATAATCACCTTTTAAGCCAATTCCCCATAACGAAACTATTGGACCAATTAGCGGTGTAAGTTTGCGATCTGTCCTATCATTCCAAAGCAGAGATTTAGTTAATATCTCTGAAAGGTCTGAGCAAATATATACAGTATCCGATAACGTATGATTTAGTTCATAAATTCCCGAATTAGTATCGTAAACATCTAACAAGGAATCCCAATAGGAATAAATATTTTTTGTTATATCGTAAAGAGAATCTGGAGGTCTATCGAAACCATAAAATTTTATACTCACAACAGTATCAAAATAAATCCATTGCCTAGAATATTCTTTCTCATTATTGCTGCAACCAGTTAATAAAAGGAGACTCAAAAAAGCATAGGTGATAGTGAAATATATATATTTCAGAATTATTCCTCCTCAATAATTATGAATACGAAATCATCCGAAATTCTTATGGAATTTTTTTTAGCTTCCTCTCTACTATTAAAATGACCCCACCGAACCTTAAAAAGTATATTTCCATCTTTGTAATACTTTTTAATATAAGGAGTTATATCACTTATCTCAAGTTTATTTGCAAGTGCAACAGCTCTTAAACTATCTAAAAAAGCACCAAATTGTATAGTATAATATCTCCTATCAATTGGTTTATATGATTTTTTTGGTAGTTTTGTTTTAGTGCTCGGTTCTGATTTCTTTGATGCAGTAGTTAATATAAAATTTGAAAAATACGGGTATTTACTTAAAAGGTATTTTAGATCTTCATTAGACCTTTTTCTACCCATAAAGGTCTTATAATGTGAAAGATCTGTCTCTCGAACTTTTCCAATCCAGTATGAAACAGAGTCATTCTCCATCATACTTGAAAAAGTTATGGCAAGAAATAATTTACACAAATCGTCATTTTTAGACTTGTGGAATTCAACAAGAGCACTTGAGTAATCACCTTTAGATAAATTAAACTTACCCATTTCAAAATGAGAAAAACCCGATTCTAAACCAATCAATTTTCCCAGAGTTTCATCACCACTTCCAGCATTTCCTATAATAGATGTCAAATCTGAAGAATACTTTTTATTCTTCCAATACAAAGAGTAAGTTTCTTGGGCTTGTATAATTACAATTGCCAAACAAATAAAATTTATTATAAATATTCTTATCACAGGTCAAAAGTATTAATTTCTCCACAGTTTGGACAAAGAGATAAAGGTTCCTTAGTTTCATATCCACATTCTGAGCATTTGTATACGTTTTTATAATAATTTTGAATGAATAATTCCAGATCGGTTGTTGCAGCATCTGTATCATTTAGAAGGAATTCTAATTTAGCAGCAACAAGGTATATATTGTCAGTTTTTTCCGGTGCTTCGTTTAAAATTTCAAGTGCTTTTTCTAATTCTCCCATTTTTTCATATATTGAAGAAAGAGAAATTCTTAAATATTCTGCGTGACGATACCTTTTTAAAAGCTTCTCATAAGTATCTCTGACCTTATCAAATTCCCCTAGATTATAATATGCCGTCTCTATTCTGTTTGAAACCAGATATCCTTTTTCTGGATATTTCTCTATTAAATTAATCCACCATTCTATCGCCTCTGAATGCTTCCCAATAGCCAAATAGGAATCTCCCATACTAAGCATTGCTGGTATAAAGTCATCTTTATGCTTAAGTGCTACCTTAAACCACCCCTGAGCTTTATTATAATTCTCCTTTTCAGCATAGGATTTCCCCAATTCCACATTATAAATAGCCAAAAGTTCTTCGCTATTGTCAGTTTTTGTCTTAGAAAGAATGGATATAGCGGTTTTCCAATCTTTCTCTTTTTCAAGAATATTAAGCAACATACGATATGACCAATTATCAGGCTTTCCCACAATAGCCTTTTCTATGTATTCTCTAGCCCTCGAATATACATTCTCTTTATAGAAATCAAGTGCAAGTGATTTGAGAATTCTTATTCTCCCTATTTTACTGAGATCCGACCTACTTAACAATGGTAAATGAACGCCGATAGCTTTTTTAGCTTGACCTTTTTGTCTTAAAATATCACCAACAAGAATGAAAGCTGTAATATTCTGTGTATCATTCAATGCCGCAGTATGTAAATATCTTAAGGCATTGTCAAGATCGCCTTCTATTAATGCTAAAAGTCCCTTAAGAAATGTTTCATTCCCTTTTCTTTTTTTTGATTGTATTCGGTTTATTGTGTAAGCGGCTAACAACGCTATAACAACGAAAATACTTATCACAATCCAGATATTTTCACTAATCATTTTTATCCTCCAAGCCAATATCTGAAAGCGGCATTGTCCTCAGATTATCAAGTTCGATGTTAAGCTTTTTTAATTTAGATTTCAATTTTGAAATACGTATTCGCAGTCTGGATTCTTGGATAATGTAAACAATTAATGCCCAAAGCACCCCCAGAATAAATGCGAAAAAAGCTATCCAAAAAACGGATACATGTTCGTATTTTCCCCAACCAGTAAATATCGAATCCACAAAAATACCGTGATTCAGGCTATAAAATATTACTCCATAAACAATAACGATTAGAAACATTATCAAAACCATTACACGCATTATAGCCTCCATTTTAAGTTATTATAAACTTAGTTTGCCAAATTTTTGTGCAATTCTCTTAAGATCCTTCTTTATCTTGAACCTAGTCTTCTCATCAGTACGATCGATAATAAGTATCCCATCTGTATGATCCGTTTCATGAAGAAATATTCTCGACTCAAAACCTTTTATTATTCTTTGCTCAAATTTTTCTGAATCATCAAACCAACCTTCAACTAACAGCTCTGAAGCACGAAGAATTGGAATATATAGCTCAGGAAATGAAAGACAACCTTCTTCATACATCGAAAAATTCCCACCAGTTTTCAAGACTTTTGGATTAACAACACCAACCATATTGTATTTATCTCTGCCATTCTTAAAAGCAGTTATAAAAACCGGTAAAACTACTCCAAGTTGATGTGCTGCTAAACCTATCCCATCCTCCTTTACACAGACATGTTTCATTTGTTCTATAAGGTTTAGAATTTCTGATGGTGGTTTTCCATCAACTAATTCAACTGGTTCTGCTTTTCTTCTAAGTAGTGGATCGGGATAATATTTGAAATCTAAATCGAACATTTTTTATTACATTTTCTGCGAAATAAATCCTTTTAGAATCTCAAGTTTCGTTCCATCGGCGACTTTAATAACAACTTTCTCATCATCGAGACCAACAACAGTTCCAATAATACCACCTGTTGTTGTCACTCTGTCACCTTTCCGCAACGATTGAAGCATACTTTGTGTGTCCTTTTGTCTTTTCATCTGAGGTCTAATGAGAAAAAAGTAAAAAACAACAATCAAAGCAATAAACGGTAAAAATCCCAAAAATGAACTTCCTTTTTCCTGTCCACTTCCCTGTTGTGCCATAAACAATAAGTCAAGCATTTCCTCTCCTTTATTGTATTAATAGAATATTTAATAATATACAATGATTTTCTAATCTCTAAACCCTAATCCGCAACTGTTCGTAACAAATATCCAATATCCTTTACCTAAGGTTATCCTTATTAGAATATAATATAAAGTAGTCGGCGTAGAAAAACCATAAAGATTATTCAGATCGAAAAAGTCGGTGAAATTATAAACTAAAAGTCGTCGTACATAGGATTACAAGAATCAAAAGTATTAAATAAACTCTTCGCATTAATCTTCATCCATTACAGTAACTGTAAAATATTATTATTCTATGATCTATAATCAAGTTAAAATGAACAACATTTCCTAAATCGAGGGTGATATTTTTTTTAGGTCGAGAATATTAATTACTTTTCTTTCTTCTCCTACTATGCTTGATGATAATCCGATATAGAACTTTTCGAGGGATAATTTTCATGACAAAACACATCGATTTGTTTTTGAATCCCGGAATACATATCACCTTTCCTTTTTCAAGATATTTTAGGGAATTCTTAACAACATCCTTGCTCGACATCCAATGAACATTCATGGTTCTTGGTTCTATACCCAATTTAGTATGGAAATCTGTAAGCGTAAACCCAGGACATAAAGCCTGAATTTTTATATTTGTATCGTATAGAAATAGGTAAAGTGATTCCGTAAATGAGTTTATGAATCTCTTTGTTGCACAATATATTACACTTCCAGGACTTATTAGGAATGCAGCAGTCGAGGACA
>JAUXEQ010000050.1 GCA_030620455.1 bacterium
AATTTTCTGTTTATTTGTCTTTCCTTATGTCGTAACCTTGTATTAATATAAGCCATTTCATTTTCCCCATTTGAAAAGAGGAGACCAAGCTGGCGAAACATTATCGTTCACACTATTGGTAATTCGTCGTATCTGAGAGCCATCGAAAAGCGTTTCATATAGCTGATATGTACCTAATCTGTCGGATGAGAAAACTATGTGATAACCGTCCGGAGCCCAATCTGGATCCTCATTATTGCCAATAGAAGTTAGATAGGTTATATTTTCGCCGGATACATCGATAACAGCAATATCAAATTGACCTCTAGTACGAGATGCATAAGCGATCTTATCTCCTCTTGGCGACCAAGAAGGTTGATCGTTGTAATCACCTTCGAATGTTAGTCTTCTTACGTTAGCTCCATCCTCGTCCATTATATAAACCTGAGGAGTTCCCGATCGATCTGATGTAAATGTTATGTAATGCCCATCTGGTGACCAGGAGGGTGAGGTTTCTATGTTATAATTGTGAGTCAATCGTTTTAAGGATTTCGTTCGGGTATCGATAATGTAAATTTCTGAATTTCCATCTTTAGATAGAGCAATAGCAATTTTTCGACCATCCGGTGAGTATGCTGCTGCAGCATTTAGCCCTTTAAATCTGCTGAAGATTTCTGTTTTTCCGGTTTCAAAATTATAGATAAAAAGGTCAGGATTTTCTAATCGAAAACTTGTAAATGTCAACGATAAAAGATCGGGAGACCAATCGGGTGTTAGAGATATATGTCCTCCCGAGGAGATTTGATTAATATTATATCCATCATAATCACATGTATATAATTCTTTATTTCCTGTGCGTTTAGAAATAAATGCGATTTTTGTTTGTGCGATTCCTTTCTCGCCCGTTAACGCCTTGACAATATCGTCGGATATTGAATGAACTATATGTCTCAGATCATCTGGACTGCCTTTAATATTACGTTTGTAAATACTTCTATTGGCACCGATAGAAAACAGTCGAGCTTCAATCTGTAATTCAACTCCAATTTTCTTAAAATTTCCAAGGACAATGGCTTGGACACCAGAATTTAGCCAATCTACTTTTATTATTTCGGACTCGGATCTAACCATTGTAGGGAAAAAGTCAAAATTTAAAACTGTAAAAAAAGGGGAAAATGCCAAATCATCAGTGATTATTTGAGCTATATTATTTCCGAGACCGGTATCAATTGCTTGACTTGTCGAATCGAGAACAAATGGCATTATAGCAATTCTAATTCGTTCGGTTCCCCGATCGGTAATCTTTAAATGTACTTCTTGTGGTAATAATATACTTATGTAACATATTATTACAGCGTAGATTACCCTCATTATATAAACCTCTTATTTAAAATATAATCATAACCTATGAAATATTAAGATAATGGCAAGCACTTATTGTTCTAAATTTCAAAAAGTTTAATAAATAGTCTTGAGTTAATTCTAAGTATGAAATAAGAGCACCTGAAATGAGATATAATCAGAAAATACTTTGAGGTACAATAAATTAAAATGGTGGGCGATAATGGATTTGAACCAATGACCTCTACCATGTCAAGGTAGCACTCTAACCAACTGAGCTAATCGCCCACTCTATGTAAATCAAAATTGCTTCTTGAAATAATCAAGTGATTTTTAACGTAACAAAAAATTTATGTATCGCTTATATGTCAAGATTTTTTATTGCAAACTCTTAATTCACATATTTGAAATTTAATTTTACATTTGTTCGTAATGTTGTAAAGTCTCTTATAATATAGTTTTTAAAAAAATTCAAGCTACGTAGATTACTTGTTCTTCTCATCTTTAGTTGTAGCTTTCTTCGCAGCCTTTGCTTTAGCTTGTTCTTCTTTGATCTTTGCCAATAGTATTTTTGTCTCTTCAGGTTGAAAAGGTAAAGCTTGTGGTATTCCCTTATTAGCTTTTAGAATATTAGGATGCTTGTCTAAAATGCATTTAGTAGGACATACTGATATACAAACTCCGCACGCAGTACACTTACTATAATCAATTACAGCGAGTTTATCGATTATATGTATAGCATCCTCAGGACAGTTTTTCTGACACATCATACATGCAATGCACCCGGTTTCGCAAGCTTTTAGAACGTTAGGTCCTGGATCGGTTGAATTACAAGCAACGAAAACAGGTTGGTTTTTCGGAACAAGCTTCATAACGTCGGTAGGACAAACCTCGACACAAATTTCACAGGCAGTGCATTTATTTGGATCTGTAATTGGGATATTGTTGGGTCCCATGTGCAGAGCATCAAACGGGCATGCTTCAACACACGTACCGTAACCAAGGCAACCGTGAGTGCATAGTTTGTGACCACCGCCAAGGAAGATCGCTGCACGACAATTATTTATGCCATCATATTTATACTTTTCTATTGCTTTATTTCCACCGTTGCAGGCTGCCACAGCAATCATAACCTCAATTTCTTTAACCTCAGAACCAAGAATTTTTGCAATGCTATCTGCAACATCTGGACCACCTACAGGGCATCCATTCACTGCTGCTTGTTTCTCGACAACGGCTTTGGCGAAGCCGGAACATCCTGGGAATCCGCAGGCACCGCAATTTGCGCCGGGTAGAACATCCAAAACCAATTCTACACGTGGATCAACAATTACTGCGAATTTCTTTGCAGCAATAGCTAAACCTATTCCAAATATAAGACCAAAAAAAGCCAATTCTATTATCGATCCTATAAGGGCATACTCCATTAAAGCTCCTTTTCTAAATTTTCTGTTTCAGAAAGCATATCGAGAATTTGTTGTGCTTTAGTTTTTAAACTTTCAAGCACTAATATTGCAAAAGCAGTTCCAAGAAGCTCTCCGCTGGCTGTACCAATGGGATATCCTCCGGCTCCAGCAAGAGCACCCGTTGTTTTTATAATATTGGGTATATCATATTCCGCAAGAGTTTCAGATATCAACTCTGCAACAGCTCTATTCCGGATTTCTATAATTTTTACTAACTTCTCGTCTTTCATCTGCATATAAAAAGTTAATTCTCATTTAGTTGATTCATACTAATTTATTAAAAGTTTGAAATAAAATTTCCCAGTGAAAAGAATTCTAAAATTTCAATCCTGTAAATCCTAAGAATGCAATGGATATCAACGCCGCAGTGAAAAATGCAATTGGTAAACCTTTCATAGGTCTTGGAATATCCGATAGTTCAAGTCTCTCTCTTATTCCACTCATCAAAAGAAGAGCAATCATAAAACCGATACCTGCAGAAAAACCGTGTACGATGCTTTCCAAAAAATTAAGATTCATTGTCATAGTGTTGAGTTCCGCAACCCCAAGAACTGCGCAATTTGTTGTAATTAGTGGTAGAAATATGCCGAGTCCCTCATAAAGAGATGGAGAAATTTTTTGAATTACCATCTCTACGAATTGAACGAATGAGGCTATAACAATAATAAATGCAATAGTTTCAAGATACGCGAGATCAAAGCTAGAAGGAGTAACGTTTGAACCAAATGCTTTGAAAATTATATATAACAAATTGGATTGCGTAGGTTGAAGGAAATAAGTCCAGATTAACCACGTTATTGCAGATGACATTGTCATAACAAATATAACAGCAAATCCCATACCAACAGCTGTCTCGGTTTTCTTGGATACTCCCATAAAAGGACATAATCCCAAAAATCTTGAAAGGACAAAATTGTTTATTAATATGGCACTAATTGAAATCGAAATTAATGCTCCGAAATTCATTTTTAACCTCCAATAATCACAATAAATACAGCAATAAATTGTCAATAATAACAGTATGTAATATACAAAGTAAACTCAAATGAATCATGTACAAAACTTAATTACCTAAAATCGTTAATTGAGTCTCAATAAAATTTATAATTTTTCTTGCATATCTAAGAGCGTTCCATGCTTGTTCTATACTGACACTTGGAGTTTCTGTTCCGCTGTATAATTCCACTGGTTTTAAAACAGGATTGAAAAGATCGTTAATAACCTTTGTTGCATTAATAAGTTCAATATCATTTGTCAGTTTTGCCATTCTGTGACTGAGATTTGTGCAATCGGCATCGATTCCTTTTACAGACTCAAGTTTTTTAATTGCTATTCTAACGGCAATTTCAATCAAATTTATTGCATTTCCGACATTTCCACTCGTTAATTGACGTTCAGATTCCTCTAATTTTTCAATAGCTGATTCTCCCATTTAAGTTTACTTTAATTTTTGGTAATTAATTGTTTTAACCATAAAAATATTCCTAATGTCAAAAATCCTCCAGGTGGAAGAATTAAAAGTAAAGCTGGTGTAAAGGAACTGCCCATAATATTAACTGTTTTAGGATCCACAATAATAGGAAATCCAAGCGTCAAAGTTCCACTGCCTAAAATTTCTCTTATTCCTCCCAACAGGAAAAGAACGATGGTAAATCCAATTCCCATTCCAAGACCATCGAGCATGGAAGCGAGAACGCTTTTCTTACTTGCAAACGCCTCAGCTCGACCAAGGATTATGCAATTCACAACAATTAATGGAATAAAAATTCCTAATTGCTTGGAAAGTTCAGGTGTGTATCCTGCCATAACCAATTTAGTTATTGTAACAAATGATGCAATAACCGTAATAAAAATTGGAATTCTAATCTTTGAGGGTACGGTCTTTTTAATAAGAGAAATGATAATGTTGGACATTGTTAAAACAAATATAACTGCAATACCCATCCCAATTCCGTTGTATGCTGTCGATGTAACTGCAAGAGCAGGGCAAAGTCCAAGTGCAAGAACAAGCACTGGGTTTTCTTTTAATAGCCCATTAGTGAAGATCTTTAACATGTTTTATGCTCTCCCGAAACCTATTGAATATCAATCTTAATTATAAGTTACATACTGCAATATCAAATAATCAATCTTTTTTCTACTAATTAGCGTCAGATATTAGCTCTCTCACAGTTACAGAATCTTTCAGTGTCTTTTGTTTTTGCGCTGCAGGTAACTCTGATTTATGTTCCATGAGATTTTCAATAACTTCAACCACACTTTCTGTAACAGTTCTCGATGAAATTGTAGCGCCTGTAATCGATTTAATGTCACCACCATCTTTATCGACATTTAATTGGTCTAAATTCTTTGCTGCAAACTGTTCTTGGAACCATTCTTTTTGGACATTTGTGCCGAGACCAGGAGTTTCACTTTGATACATAACCTTAATTCCGGATACAGTGAAGTCAGTTTTTAGACCGACCATTGTCTTAACATTGCTGGAGAATCCGTATTTAATACCTATGACTGCAAATCCCACTGGCACAGTTTTTTCTTCATCACTGAAACCAATAAAAACTATTGTGCTATCTGAAAGTATTATTTCATCAAAAACTAAAGCATCAGAAGGCAAAACCTCCTTAATCGCTTGTTCCTGTTCCATTTTAGCTTGTTGCTCTATTCTCGGTTTTGTTTTGGTATACATCCATCCCAGAAGAAGACCAGCAATGCCTGCATAAGCCATCAGTATAAACCCTAATTTCAATATATTTTTCACAATTTCTCCAGAAACCGAAGTTTCCAATATCTCAATATTTTGGAGCTATTTTTCTTCTTTTGCTCCAAGAATTCGCGGTTTAGTGTGCCTATCGATAAGAGGCACAACAAGATTCATAAGCAAAATTGAATATGATACTCCCTCTGGATATCCACCCCAGCGACGAATAATAACAGTTAATATTCCACAACCAATGCCAAAAATCCATCTACCTTTTGGTGTAATGGGAGATGTGACCATATCAGTAGCCATGAAAAAAGCACCTAACATAAGACCACCGCTAAAAGCATAAAATAGGACATTCATTTTAAACAATCCATCTGGACTACCAACAATCCAGCCGAGAACAAGAGCCGTGCCAATATATGAAAGAGTTATTCGCCAATCTGAGAATTTTCTTAATATAAGGTAAAGTCCACCTAAAATTATCAATGCTGCAGAGGTTTCACCCAGACAACCTCCTATGTTCCCAAAAAACATGTTAGGTATCGAGGAGTATAAGTTTGATAAAATGTGATGAGCATGTTCGATTTGTTCCGCTGATGAGTTTGGATTAGCCAAGATTTCACCAACATGGGTTTTTAAAATGCCGAGTGGTGTGGAACCAGTAATCGCATCGAGTTTGGTGAAAAAACCAGGAATAGAACCACCTCGAGGTGTTATCCACTTAGTAGTCATCTGAACAGGCCAACTTGCCATAAGAAATGCTCGTCCTATGAGAGCAGGATTCAATGGATTGTTTCCTAATCCACCGAATATTTGCTTAGCAAAGATAATTCCGAATGCAGAACCAACAAAAGCCATCCACAAAGGAACTCCCGGTGGGAGATTAAAAGAGAGAAGTATACCAGTAATTACAGCGCTGCCGTCGTTGATTTGTATTTTTTTTCCACTGAGCTTTTGTATTATTGCTTCAGATAATACAGCGCCTAAAATACCCACTAAAGTTAAACATATTGCTCTTGATCCGAAAAAATATACTGCCCCAAGAAAGGCTGGACTGAGAGCTAAAACCACATTCCACATTATGGTTTTTGTAGAGACGCCGCTTCTTATATGAGGTGAAGAAGAAACGAAATACTTTTCGTCCAACTCTGCTCCTTATAGTGAATTTTCGCTAAGATGATTTTCAAGTTATTAGGTAGTTGAGAAATGTGCAAGAACTTTTTAGACTTTTAATCCTTATAAACCGTTGTTGGGACACAAATCTTAAGTAATAAATCATATTTTGTTGACTATCAAATTCAAAATCTTAAATTACAAATTCAAAGAGAGGGATAAAATGTATCTTGTTGGAATTACAGGCCAAATCGCTTCCGGTAAAACTAGTGTTGCTAGGATGTATAAAGAAATGGGAGCTTTTCTTATCGACGCGGATAAAATTGGCCATGAGCTTTTAAAAGACTCGGAAATTAAAAAACAGTTAGTTATGGAGTTGGGGGAAGAAATTCTCGATGACGATAATGAAGTTATTCGAGATGAACTTGGTGCGAAGGTTTTTTGTAGTTCAGATAGTTTAGAAGTAATCAATAGAATAATGAGCAAGAGAATTGTCTCAGAAATACGAGAAGTTATCGCTGAACTTCAAGAAAATCGCTTTCCGGGTATTGTAGTTATCGATGCTGCTCTTTTCCCCAAATGGGATATTGTTAAAGCCATGGATATTGTCATATTAATTGAAGCACCAAAATGGCAAAGATTAAATAGATTGGTTCGACAAAGGGGGTTGACACCGGAAGATAGTAACAGAAGAATTGATGTACAAGAAGAGCTTTTCAAAGAATTTTATCCCCGGCAAACGATAGTTGTTAATAATAATGGCGATTTTGTTGGTCTCCGTGTTCATGCTATGAGTGCATGGTTAGAGATTAAAGATAAAGCCAAAGAAAAAGCCAGTAGGTAACAAGAAATAATATTTGGTTTTAAGGATGTTTTTTTATTTTCAATTCCAAATAATGTATCAATTTTTTGAAATGAATTTTTGCTTTTTACAGGCGGTCTTAGAAAATTAGGGCAGCCTTTTAATTTACATTCTTGAATAATGCAACGAGCAAATTATTTTTTAAGTGTATATATGAAAAAAAAGTATCACATAATAACCTACGGTTGCCAGATGAATAAATATGATTCATTAACATTAAAGCAGCAACTTAATGAAGAAGGTCATTATTGGGTAGATAAACCTGAGACAGCTGAACTAATTATTGTAAACACTTGTGCTGTTCGATTGCATGCAGAAAATAGAGCTCTTGGTAGACTCAAAACATTAATAGGTTTGAAAAAAAGACGAAGCAATATACAGATAGGAATAATGGGTTGTGTGGCTCAAGAGTTAGGAGCAAAACTTTTCGAAATTCTTCCCGGCATCGATTTCGTTATTGGAACCGATCAAGTTGATGTGATTTCCGATATAGCTTCGGGGGTCTTGGAACCTGCAACTTATACAAATGTAGACAGCGATTTCTTAGGTTTAGATATATCAGCATATATTCCCAAGAATCAAGTAAGTTCTTTTGTTACAATAATGCGAGGATGTAACAATTTATGTTCGTATTGTATCGTTCCATATGTTAGAGGGAGGGAGAGAAGCAAACCAGAAAGAGAAATCCTCTCAGAAATTCAACAAAATATTAATCGGGGTATTAAAGAAATTATTCTTTTAGGACAAAATGTAAATTCATATAAATATGGGAATATCTATTTTCATAATCTATTAAGGTCTATTATGACAATTAATGGAGTTAAGAGACTTCGATTTGTTACAAATCATCCAAAGGATTTTTCTGATGAAATTCTTGATATAGTTAAGGAATATTCCGAAATCATTCCACCAGCATTTCATCTTCCCCTTCAAAGCGGAAGTGACAAAATACTATCTGCAATGAACAGAAAATACGATTTGAAACACTACATGAATATGATAGAAAATATTTATCGACGTTTTCCCAATGCAGCAATATCAACAGATATCATTGTAGGATTTCCAGGTGAGACAGAGCAGGATTTTAGAGTAACACTTGAAACCATGAGAGCTGTGAAATTTGCTGGTTCGTTTTCATTTAGGTATTCTGTTCGACCAGGAACTTATGCTGTTTCGCTTGAAGATGATGTTCCAGAGGAAACAAAAATCGAGCGATTAAAACAGATTATTGATCTTGGTATTAAACTTG
>JAUXEQ010000087.1 GCA_030620455.1 bacterium
TAGAACAAGCGAAATCTCAAATTCCACAAGTAGAAGAGAGAATAGAAAAACTTAACATTAGAAAAGAGAATAATAGTAATGAACTAAACGCAACAATTAAGGATATAGAAGAACTTCAATATAAAACTTCCAAATATAAAAACATTGCTGTTAGACTGGACGAATATAGGGAACAGATTAACAATCTGAATTCAATTAAGCTTGAATTAAAGCGCAATAGAAACGATAAAGAAAAAGTACTTTCACTTCGAGATGAATTACAAAATAGCATAAAAAAAGATTCGGAGAAAATTAATCTCTTTTTATCGATCGAGCGAAAATACAATACACTTGCGGAGATTTCCGGTCCTTTGGGAATTCAAAACTGGTTGCTAACGCAATATCTGGGGGCAATAGAAGACAACGCAAATGAAATATTGGATCTTATCACAAGAGAGGGTTTAACAGTAAGACTTCTTCCTGAGGGGCAGGAAAAGCTCAGCGTAAGAATATCAGACCGTTTGGGAGAGAGATCCTATGAGTCATACAGTGGTGGTGAGGAATTTCGAATCGACTTTGCACTTAGATTAGCACTTTCGAGGATTTTGGCACAAAGGTCGGGATTTCCATTGAGAAGTTTGGTTATCGACGAGGGTTTTGGTTCTCAGGATACCGATGGACTTGAAAAGCTCGTTTCCGCAATAAATGATGTATCCAACGAGTTTGACCGCATAATTGTTATAACTCATTTAGCAGAGCTAAGAGATTCTTTTCCTGCTCGTCTTGAAGTGACAAAAGATGCATTGGGTTCGAAGGTGAGAGTAGTCAGTTGAACCCTTTCGATTATTTCTGATTCGATTCGATCGAGGTTAAAAAACACAATTCAACCTGATTAACCAAAAAATTGTACATCTGATTGAATATCAGTTATACAAGCTCTAACTTATAACGCAACCAATGGCAATAGAATTTAACTTAGTATCTCGGGTGTCTGAACGGGAAAGTAAAACAATCGGAGCTTTAGCTCCCATCACTACACCACCTATTTTAGCGCCGGCAAGATATATCAATCCCTTGGCAAGAATATTCCCGCTTGCTATATCGGGAACAAGGAAAATGTCGGCTTCCATAGACATTTCAGTTTTAATTCCTTTTGTTTTAGCAGCTTCTTTGGATAAAACCACATCTATTGCAAGCGGACCGTCGAAATCGATGTTCCCTAATTGCTTTCGATGAGACATTTTTGTCAAAATTGCAGCATCCATTGTCTCAGGCATATTAGAATTTACAGTCTCGATAGCAGCAAGACCGACTGCCTTTGGTCTATCTATGCCGAGCTTGTTTGCGACAAACATTGCATTTGCTAAAATCTGCACCTTATCGTTTATCTCAGGTTTTATGTTCATACCAGCGTCGGTAAGCAAAATTAACTTTGGGTATTTCTCTACTTCAAGAATGGCAACGTGCGAAAGCAACTTCCCTTTGCGCAAACCAGTTTCCTTATCAAGAACGGCTTTCATTAAAATCGGCGTAGAAAGTTTGCCCTTCATTATCATATCGCATTTGCCTTCTCTAACCAAAGCGATTGTCTTTGCTGCAATAGAGATAGGATCGTTTGCCTCGATAATTTCAAATTCTTTGAGTTCATACTTTTCGACTAAAGGTTGAATTTTTTCGATGTTTCCCACTAAATATGGCTTGATAATGCCCATTTCAGTGGCTTCAGCAAGAGCACCTATTACCGCATCTCCCGATGCATCTGCTACAGCCATATTGTGAAATTCGCTGCCCTTTGCGGCTTCGAGAATCTCTGCAAAGCTCTTTACCATTATATTCCTCCTTATCAAATTGTCTTCTCATACATTCTATAAATTTTATAAATCCTTGCTCCTATATCTTTTAAAACGCTATTCATCTGAATGTTATCCTCAAGAATCCAGGAAGATTCTCCTTGTGTATAATTTTTCTTGTAAACTTCCACAAATGTCTTGTGACAGAGAGCAATAACAATTCCTTTATTACGAAAGTCCTTCATAACACCCAAAATTAGAACTCTAATTTTGTTAATCTTTTTTCGGTAGTGAAGCAATTTGAATATTCCAAATGGGAACAATCGTCCACTCCTCAGGTGACTAAGAGCCTGATTAATATCTGGCAAAGCCATAGAAAAACCAACCGGCTTGCCCTTCGATTCTGCTATTAACAAGATGTCTTTATCTGCAATAACTTTGAGGTCTTTTGCTATTTTCTCGAATTCCAGTCTCGTAAACGGAACAAAACCCCAATTCAGTTCCCAGGCTTTATTGTAAACAGAATAAATAGATTCCACTTCACTTTCAAAATTTGAGAAGTCTACTTTTCTGATAGTAAAATCCCACTTTTTTAATGAGTATCGATCTAATTTTACTAATCTCTCTGGTGCTTCTGTTAAATCTGTTGTCCATGCTAACAAATCCTTTGCTTTTGTCAATCCTGCTCCTTCTACCAATCCCGGATAATAACGCAAATTATACGTCATCATAATACAAGGGGGGGAATCAAAACCATTGATTAATAATCCGCAGGAATAATTTGTCGAGGGATTCATTGGACCAATCATCTTCTCTATGTTACGCTCTTTAAGCCATGAACTTGCAGCTTTAAAAAGGGAATTTGCTACATTTTGATTTTCAATACACTCGAAGAATCCCCAGTACCCCCAATTTTTTTTTTGAAATGATATGAAATTGGGATCGTATATCGCAGCAATTCTCCCAAGAACTTTGCCCTTATCCACTGCAAGATAGTATTTTGCTTTGGCGTGTTTCCAGAAGGGATGTTTATTGAAATTGTGAAGTTTGTATTCCTCACCGAGAAGTGGGGCTACCCAGTTTGGTTCGTTTCGGTAAATTTGCCACGGAAATCTAATAAAGGCAGCTAATTGGGCTTTGTCTCTAACTTCTATAATTTTTTGGCTCATAGTGGGTCCTTTCAGAATCCGTATATTTCGAGTGTAAATAAACTCGATTATAAAAATATTTATACAATATAACTCTAAATTTCAATATCTGTAACATCAGCTTTAACATTTCCCCTGAAAAATTTAATTTTCACATTATCGCTAATATTCAGCTGAGCACATTCTTTAATAATTTCCCCATTGAATGTTACAAGAGAAAAACCTCTTTCCAATACTTTATCTATGGATAACAATTTAAGCTTTTCTTTGAGAAGTTCCAATCGATTGAAACCTCGGTCAAGTTTTGATCGAACAGCCAAAAGAGAACGATTGCCAATTTCATCAATATATCTTTTGTATTGTTCAACTTTGCGACTGGGATTAATCATATCTAACGAATGTTTATAAGACATTAGTGCATTTTTCTTGCGGAGAATTAGTTGTTGAATGGAATTGTAAATACGTACAATAGTTTGTTCAAGGTATTTAAAGATTTCCGAAATATCCATAACGGCAATTTCCGCTGCCGCGGATGGTGTGGGTGCACGAACATCCGCAACAAAATCTGCAATCGTGAAATCTATTTCGTGGCCTACTGCTGAAATAATTGGGATTTCCGAATCGTATATAGCCCGAGCAACCAATTCATCGTTAAAGCACCATAGATCATCCTCAGAACCACCACCTCGTCCTACAATTAATAGATCAGCTTTCCCAAAAAAGTTAAAATCTTGTATAGCTTTTATAATTTCCTTTGGAGCTAAATCACCCTGAACGAGAGTGTCTCTGAGGATAATATTAGCCCACGGAGCGCGTCTTTGGATTATTTGCATGATGTCTCTTATCGCCGCACCAGTTCTTGAGGTTACAACACCAATTGTCATAGGAAACGTTGGGAGTTTCTTTTTATACGCTGTATCGAAAAGACCCTCAGCAAAAAGCTTTTTCTTCAACCTTTCAAATTGAATTGCTCGATCACCGACTCCAGATTTATGCATCTGTTTAACAAATAGTTCATATTTTCCGCCCTTGATATAAAGTGCTGGTTTGCATAAAGCTTCAACGATTACACCATCTTCAGGATTCCAATCCATATTTCTATTGTCGCTATCCCACATAATGCAATTAACCTGCGCATCCTCGTCTCTTAATGTGAAGTACCAATTCCGATTGCTGTGGCGTTTTAGATCGCGGATTTCTCCCAAAACCCAAATAGGTTCTGGGAAAGTATAGTCTATGGAGTTCTTTATTTTTCTGTTTAACTCCGAAATTTTGATTATATTTCGATTTGGAATAATTTGCATTTGAAATTCTTGTTTATTATAATATAATAATGTGTTTGTTTAAACAAACCAACTTTCTAACCGGCAAGCGGGATGAATTATTAAAACAAAAAGTATCATCGAGCCAACACAGTAATTAAATGATATAATTTGTTTTTGATATTCTTTTAATAATTTAGAATTTTCAGTTTTGTTTTTACATAAATGCATGAAATAATATTTTTGTTAGCCTTATATTCAAAAAAAACAGTTGATATACAATGTTATTTTAATATTTTTGACAAATTTACAAATAGGAGGTTTTGAGTAAACAGTGTACGAGCGTGGTAAGAGTACCTATCGAGGGAAAAATCGACCCCGGGTGAACGAAAGGATTAGAGTTAAATTTGTCAGGGTTGTCGATCCTGAAGGGAAGCAGTTAGGAGTTCTATCTACCGAGGATGCTATCAAACAAGCATATGGATACAATTTGGATCTGGTTGAAATTGCACCGAAAGAAAATCCACCGGTCTGCAAAATTATGAATTATGGTAAATACCTTTACGAACTCAAAAAAAAGGAAAAGGAAACCAAGAAAAAACAATCCAGTTCTCAACTTAAGGAAGTGAGATTTACATCGAGGATCGGTGAACATGATTATCAAACTAAACTTAAGCATATCAAATCTTTCCTCGAGCACGGACATAGAGTAAGGATCTCCTTGATGTTTAGGGGTCGCGAAATTACTCATAGGCAACTTGGGGATCAATTGATAGAAAAAATTCTTGAGGATATTAAGGATGTCGGGAAGGTTGAGTTTGGACCAAAGATGGAGGGCAATTTCATGATACTTCAAGTCGTCTCTGTCGGTAGGAAAAAACAAAAGGATTAACGTATCATTATTTCACACTATTTTGCATAATTTGAGAATGCTGTAACAAATAATGAATTACAAAATTAAGCTGAATTTTTTAGTTTTATACACAAATCGGAGGAGTTAATGCCAAAGATAAAAACAAAAAGAGGTGTCAGAAGACGCTTTAAAATAACGAAAACTGGTAAGGTGATGGCATATCATGCAGGCAAGATCCATTTCAAGCGTCGCAAGAGAGCCAATACTAAACGTAAGCTTCGTCAGATGCAAGTATTGAAAGGTGGCGATGCAGCAAAAGTTAAACGTATGCTTCCATATTTGCATTAATGCATTTGGAATCATATGAGCATTTTAAAAGGTATATTTGCAATTGAATATTGAATAATTTAACAATCCGTGGATTAAAAAGCATTAAATTGAGAAAAAAGGGAAATCATTAGAATAAATAGCTGATTAGGGGCAATTAAGAGGATTATTCATCGTTGAAAGTGATTTAGTATTTTAATCATACAAGAATCACCATTTCTTGTTATTCAGATTATTATAATTTATAAGCTATTACAGTTAATAATCGAAGAATACTTGAAAAAATCCCGCCTCTGTATTGGCAGGAGGTGAGTTGAAATGAGAACAAACCCAAGAACTAGTGCTCATAGGAAACGAAGAAAATACATAAAAGCCGCTCGAGGATATTTCGGTGGAAGACACAGACTTTACCGGACTGCACGAGAAGTTGTTGAGCGAGCTTGGCAGTTCCAATATGTGCATAGACGCCTAAGAAAGCGGGATATGCGCAGACTCTGGATTGTAAGAATTAATGCGGGTGCTCATCAATACGGTGTTTCGTATTCTAAGCTTATAAACGCACTAAAAGTGAATAATATTGTTTTGAATAGGAAGATGTTGGCAATGTTAGCGTTTGAGAACCCGGATGCATTTAAGCAAGTTCTTGTCTCAGCTGGACTTATTTCGAAGTAGAAATTTATACTCAATAATCTTATCCCCATATTAAGAAATTATGCATATTTCTGAAATCCGAGAAAAAATAGAAAAGATACTACAAGAAGCAAAAGAGCAAGTTAGTGCTGGTAACCCTGAGCTCAATGAGCAACTGAAATTGAAGTACTTGAGTCGAAAGGGAGAATTATCACAGATAATGAAAAGTATAGCTCAACTCGACCCCCATTTGCGCCCGGAAGCAGGTAAACTCGCAAACTATGCAAAGCAAAAGTTGGAGGAAATATTTTCGAGTGTTGGCAAAGTAAGAAAGCCCATTGAACGACGATTCGATCCGACTCTTCCCGGTCGATCACTTCCAATTGGCGGAATGCATCCACTTAAAAGAGTGCTTCGCGAATCGATTGAAATTTTCGTAAGTATGGGTTTCTCGGTAGTCGGAGGACCTGAAATTGAGACAGATTACTATAACTTCGATGCTTTAAATACACCTGAGGATCATCCAGCACGGGATA
>JAUXEQ010000067.1 GCA_030620455.1 bacterium
CATTTTCATCTGAAATCGCTAATGGCGGTTGCTCAGATTATTCAGAATGAAAATTTCAACAAAGATTGGATGAAAGCCAGGGATGTCACTGATTTACGCACTATTCTTCTATTAGCTAATCGAAAGAGAGAGCAGTAGGGGCGTGGTTTCCACGCCCTATTTGTAAACATTCGATCGTATATTCATTTCGAGATAGGTTATGTAGGGGCGTGGTTTCCACGCCCTATTTGCTTATTTTGCCGTATTTTGGACTGGGGAACTTCCAACGCCCTATTTGCTTTTCAACAGTGCGATCGCTGTTACGTTTACTATATCATCAACAGAGCAGCCTCGTGAAAGATCGTTAAACGGTTTTGCCAATCCTTGAATGATTGGACCTATTGCCTCAGCACCTGCCATACGTTGGACAAGTTTATATCCTATGTTACCAGAATGGAGATCAGGGAAAATAAGAACATTAGCTTGACCAGCTACGGTTGATTCCGGAGCTTTCTTCGCTGCAACATGGGGAATTATAGCAGCATCGGCTTGAAGTTCACCATCGATTTTTAATTCAGGAGTTAGTTTTCGAACGATCTCGGTTGCTTCAATCACTTTTTCCGCATCAGAATGTTTAGCGCTGCCCTTAGTCGAGAATGATAACATTGCGACCCTTGGCTCTATCCCAAGAAGTTGTTTTGCAGTTTGTGCTGATGCTATAGCAATCGATGCAAGCTGTTCAGCGTTAGGTTGTGGCAACACTGCACAATCTGCGAATACAAAAACCTTTTCTCGCTCATCCATAAATTCTGGTAAAACCATTAGGAAGCAACTAGACACAACTTTAACTCCCTTCGCAACGCCCAGACAATGGAAAGCTGCACGCATAACATTTCCAGTAGTATTTTTTGCACCAGCGACACCAGCATCCGCGAAACCATTGCGAACGAGCATGGCTCCCCAGTAAAGAGGATTCCTCATAAATTCCGCAGCTTGTTTCTCGGTAATTCCTTTTTTCTTGCGCATATCCATAAATTCCGAAATAAATTGAGTTCTTCGGTAATCTTTCTCAGGATCGGTGATTTCCACACCGGAAATATTTACTTTCTCTTTTTCCGCCAGTTCATGTAATCTTTTTTCTTCACCAACGATGATTACTTTAGCTAAATTTTCCTTAATAATCTGCTCCGCAGCATGAAGCATTCGTGGGTCGTCGCCTTCAGGAAGAACGACCGTTCCATTAAGAGCTTTCGCCTTTGATCGAATATCCTCGAGAAGTTTCATTTTATCCTCCCAATTTAATTATTCATTAATGATATATTAACGTAAACTAATTATTATCTCTGAAAAGCCTGAGTTATTCTAACTTCGGACAGTAGCGTCGATACAAAATAAGCCAGTGCTGCAGCAATAACAATCGATGTTATAGATAATCCGAAAAAAATCTTCTGCAATATGGGATTACCTATTCCTAAGTTGTTAAGGTTTGTGAGAATCACAAGAAATACTGTAATAAATCCTGCAATTATAATCTCGAAACCTATTATCTTTTTGGGATGGACTTCACCTCTTTTAGGATGATTTATCCATCTCCACTGACCCCAGCAAGAACTCCCAAAGATGCAAAGAAACATTACGATAACAGATTGAAAGTTAAGAAATGAACAACCTGAAAAAAGAGCAGTAATTTGAGCCGAAATAACGATTAAAAATAAAAAGATAGATGACATTTCCAACGCTCTCGCGATAAAAATATTTTTCCATTTGATCGGAAATCCCAGGGAGAATGAAACATCGACAGTATCATTTGTAGAGAGTTTGGCAGAAATTATCGCAGCTTGTTGAGTTGTGATAACCATTGCTCCTGACAGACCTGCTATAATATTTCGTCCAAAACTTAGAGTAAAAAATACTACAAAAAAAATAGGTAATAATAGAGCCATTAAGCTTTCCGCATCTCTAACCATAAACAACAAATCTCGATTAAAAAACGGTTTTGACCAGCTTTTATATTTGAAAACATTACTGACTATGCGACTTCTCTTGGTTGATGCACCGCCTTCGCACAGAGATATCCCAGATGCAAATCTCCAAATAGCAAGCCAGATAATTATTGCCACACACAGAATTATCGATGCATGAAAAGGAGAGCCGGCTACCCCATGCGAAATGAAACGCAAACCGGGAAATATCGAGGGATCGAATTTTAATATTTCGTTTAGACCTTCGCTTTGGATTGATTTGCCTAATTCTTCATGCAATTTTGGTGCTACATTCCAAATTACGATGAACATTATCAAATTAAAAATCATCGACCATTGAACTAATCTTCTTGTACCACCTTTTCGGGATATTCGTGAAATCGATAACGAAATTAACAGTGAAATTCCAGCTATTGCAAACAGTATTGAAATCATTGTAATTATACTGAATAAATTAGGATTGGCAATTAAATATCCAATTGTAATTGTCAAAAAGAAAATTGCGGGGAGGATTGCGATAGCTATGGAATTCATCAGCGAAATAATAATCAGATATTGCTTTTTTATCGGCAAGTAAAAAAAATATCGAAACGAACTTTGAGGATCGAATAAGTCGGTAGCTATTGCAGGCACCAATTGAATTATGAACATGAATGCAACAAAAGCCATTTGGATTGTATAAATCATAGATGCAATCTCGGGGGATTTTTTTGAGATTGTACTAAAAAAACTTGCGGAACCTACAGAAAACATTAGAAACATACATAAAATGAATACCCAAGCGAGTAATTTTAATATTTGTTTGCTTGATTTTCCTGTCTTAAAAAATAACCTAATACTCGATTTTAATTTGACTTCCAATACATACAAAAAGGCTTTCACAATTCCTCCAGCAAAGCCATAATCTGCTTTTCATCAGCACCGGTTAACTGTAAAAAAATTTCTTCTAAATCTCCTGACGATCCCGCTTGTTGTCGCAACTCATCCATGTTACCTGTAGCAACAAGCTTCCCATCAACAATCAGCCCTAATCTATCACATACTTTCTCTGCTATCTCGAGAATGTGAGTTGTAAAAAAAATGGCTGAACCTTCCTGTGCAAAACGCTGAAGAATTAATTTTAAGGCACGGGCGCTGTATGGATCGAGTCCCGTCGTGGGTTCATCGAGGAAAAGTACTTTTGGTTTACGCATTAAGACCGAAAGCACCATTAGTTTTTGACGCATACCGTGGGAGTAGTTTTCAATGTAATCCTCTAAGAAGTTGATCTGGAAAAGTTCCACCAATTCAGCTATTCGATTAAAAGATTCTGCAACGCAACCATAAATCGAAGCAATAAACTGCAGAAATTCCTTTCCTTTCAGATGTTTAAAGACTGGTGGTTCATCTGGCACTACGCCAATATTTTTCTTTATCTCAATTTCGTTGCTTTTGTAATTAAGACCAATAATTTCAATCGAGCCTAAATCAGGTGACAGAACACCTGTAAGCATTTTTATAGTTGTTGTTTTACCTGCACCGTTAGGACCAAGAAATCCGAATATTTGACCTCCAGAAACAGAAATATCGACTCCATCGACGGCAACAAGGGCACCAAATTTCTTTTGCAAATTTGTAGCTTTAATGAGTTCCATGTAAAAAAAATTATTCTTTACGTTAACGTTCTTTCGATTAAGTTCTCGCTATTCTAAATGCAATTGTTAAGATTCGCTATTTCTTCTTCCAGCGAGTTTCAATAATCATTTCTATTGCAAGAATAAGAAGAGCTAAAATTAACAGCGGTCGTGCAAGCTCCACACCGAACCGCGTTTTCAAAACCTGCTTTGCGATATCGGAATTAGCATCGAGCCATATAATGTTAAATTTCTTTCGATCCGATTTTTTTAATTTATCTAGATTACCCTCGGTTGCGTCAACATTAACGGCGAATAGATCGAGAGTATCACTATCTGAGACTATGGCATATATTCCTGCAACTGGAAGTTCGTCGATAAACACTGTTGCTTTCCCACCTACGAAACGCGGAACAATATATCTAACATTCCCATTAGGATAAATTATCTTCAACCTTTCCGAACTGTAGTAATCCTCGATTGTTCTGACAGCTATACCCCCAACTGTATAACCGGGATCGAATTGAGCTATATCGGAGCATAGATACTGGCACGACCTGTGAACCAAAGGGACAAAAAACCCGGACAATATAACATCTCCCCATTTTATATCCACAGAAAAGCCGGCTAACAAAATTTTTCCCTGCCCAAGAGGAAGTTCTGTTAATGCAGGCATGTCATTCTCGAACCTTAGCAAAACACTTGACTCAATCGGTTGAAAATTGACGATTTTTCTAAATGTAGCTTCCGGTATACCTGTATTCTTGAAAATGGAAATAATGGGATGCTCAAAATCCGCTTTTCCCCAGCCTAACTTCGCTAATGCTGTTGTATCACCTAACACTTCGATCTCTTTAAAATTCCCAAATCGCTCAAGAATCCTTGTTAAATTGACGATGTCCTTGGTGCTTTCTTCACCTGGAATTAACAGTAGACCTCCACCATCACTAACAAAAGTTCTTAAACGCTGAATTGCAGCGTCAGAGGGATTACGTGGTGCCACGTATATTACCACATCGAATTGGGCGATAGGAATCTGCCCGAGTCTTGATTCAGATTCTAACCGAGTTTCAAAAAAGACTGACTTATCCACGGGATTAAGGGCAAATTTGAAGTAGTTTGTCAGCTTTCTATTTCCAATAATTAATACTCGAACTTGCTCTGGTATTTTAAAGGAGAAATATCTTCTATTGTCCGTCATTAGGTTATCCTCGAAAATTTCAGCATATCCACAGTGAAAGCCACCTTTTTGAACTTGAGCGGATAGGTTAACATCAACACTGGCACCCGGTGGTATATCTACTGCATTCTGGGCGGATTTATAACCATCGATAATTACTGAAGATAACGCACTTTTTGCGTACTTTTGTCCGAAGTTCTTCACAGCGAGAGATAGATCGAATGGAGAGTTGACCTCGAGAAGTTGGGCTGGGAATTTGATATCCATAAGACTTCTGTTCTCATGCTTATCTGGTGCAAAACTGAATGCAAAAACTCGAATGTCCTCTGGAATTTCAAGCAATTTTTTATTCCAACTGTATGCACAATCGTCTGTTATAATATATATTTCCTTGTTAGGTGATGGATAATTATCAAGGGTCTTCACCGCTTCTGATAGTGCATTGGAAATATCTGTTACTTGATCCGATACTTCAACTGTATCAAGCATTGCCGTAATGTTGTTAAAAAATCGACTCGGCTTTGGTGTAAGCCAATTTATTTCCTCACCAAAAATACCTACACTAGCTGCGTCACCCTCTTTTAGTACAGACAGTATTTTCTTCGCTGCTGATTTCAGATGAGTGAACACATCGGTATTACCCTTTAGAGCTGATGTGGAGAATGAATTATCCACGATAATTGCCAGTGCAGTCCTTTCATGCGAGCTTGTAGTTCCAATTTTTACATCTCTTAATGCTGGTCTGGTGAAAGCTGCTGCGATAAATAAAATCGCAAGTGTCCGTAATATCAATAATATCCATTGTCTGAGCTTGATCCTTCTCATACGTTTTCTTTGTATTTCCTCTAAGAATCTTATATCTGAAAATGGCTGATTTTTAAGTCTTCTTCGAGAAAGCAAATGAATTAGTATAGGCAACGAAGCGGCAGATAAAACCGGCAGAAGATATGAATTAATAAATGTAAGCATATCAACTCCAATGAATTATAATAAATCGAGTAGTCACAATTGCATTGTTTAAATTAACTTCAAAGACTCTTAATATTTCAACTATAGCTTGATAAGATATTGATTTTATTATTAATGACAACAAATAGTAATTTTGAAGATTATCAATCTTGGAAATTTAGTCGGTTGAATTCATTCGGGATATTTTATTAATAATTGATGAAGTCGAATACTCTGGCAGAATTTCAATGGTTTTAACCGATCCGCCGTTTGCTATAACCTCTTTGGCACCAACAATCTCAGAAATATTCCAGTCGGATCCCTTAACAAGTATTTCTGGTTTAATTAATTTAATTACTTCTAATGGTGTATCCTTCTCAAACGGAAACACAGCATCCACAAAGTATAATGAGGCAAGTATCCACATTCTATCATTAAGAGTTACTATAGGTCTTCCCTCACCTTTAATTCTTCGAACGCTATTATCGTTGTTAACAGCAACCACCAGAAAGTCGCCTTCCAATCTTGCTTTGTAGAGATAATAACAGTGACCATGGTGAATTATATCGAAACAACCGTTTGTGAAAACAAGTTTCCTTCCACTCTCTTTTAACTTAGACCCAGTTGGTATGAAGTTCTTAGCAGAACTAAATATCTTTTCCTGCGGATTTTTCATATCGTAAAGCTATATGAAAATAGAATTTTATCAAATATTTTTAAAATAAAAAAAGGGGGTGTCTAACCCCCTTTAAACCGCAAGATGGTTTAGGTTAATTTGAATAGTGAATCGTCTTAGTGTATATTCCGAAATCGGTTTGAATCTTTATCAAATAGACACCTGCAGGTTCATTTTCTGGCGCCCATGAAATTGTTGTTTGGCTACTCTTAACATTACCGGAGAAAATCGTCGCAACCTTGTTCCCCTTTAAATCGTAAATTTCTGCATCCATGTAAGTCTCTCCGGGAATGGACAGCGTAAAGCTTACGCTGGAATTGAACGGATTCGGATAAGCTACAATATCAAGAATGGGTTTATTAATTTCAGTTATATCTGAGAAATATGAACTATCGGGGTCTTCCCATCGTTCACCACGGTCACGTAATATTTCCAACCAACGAGCGAAAAGACTGTCGCATTTATCACCGGGAACATATGAGGAATCTACAAGTCGTCTATAATCTGGCCAGTAATGCTCTAAACTATCGATGTCCCATGTATCATCGCCAAAACGAGCCACATAGCGACCGTATCCCATGAAAAGCATTCTACAATCACAATGAGGGAATGATGGATCATGTCTGCTATGCCAACGTCTGAGTCTACGATAAAATACTTCATCGCATCTATCACCAGGTTCATAATCCGGATCGTGACTATTTCTCCATCTTCTCCACATATTGGAAATATCTTCGGCTGTCCAAGTTGTATCCCAATGTGTCCTAAGATGAGTTCGGAATGCTATAAGTAATCGTCTACATTCACATCGAGTGCATCCTGTTTCAGAACTCGAGTCCCATCTTCTAAGCCAACGATAAAACACTTCATCGCATCTATCGCCTCGTTCATAATCCGGGTCGTGACTATTTCTCCATCTTCTCCACATATTAGAAATGTCTTCGGCTGTCCAAGTTGTATCCCAATGTTCTCTTAGAAAAGATCGAAAAGCATGAAGCAATCGTCTACATTCAAATCGTATAGGATCCGATGGATCAGGTCTATGTCGACCGCGATGCTCGAGCCAGTGTTCGAACATTTCGTCGCAATCATCGCCCTCGGTGTACCCGGGATCGACACTGTCTCG
>JAUXEQ010000190.1 GCA_030620455.1 bacterium
AAAAAGACCGTAATTTGATCCACCCGAGATTGGTGGGTAAAGATTATCTGTGTAACCAATTGTAGAATACAATTCTGTTACAACAAAATCGATAGCCCCACCATACGGACAGTCAAAGTTAAGTCTGTAGTACCCCATACTTCTATTTGAAAATCCCGTTGGAACACCACCTGCATTGGTCTCTGTTTGTAGAGGAACAAATGCTTCAACACCAGCTGGAGGTGGACCAGGATCCGATATATCAAAGAAACCGATATGATTCGTATTCTGCACAGCGAAACCCAAACCCATTCTTCCCGTATACGGAAGGCTCCTCCAAGACACCCAGGCTGTGTCCCCGTTTACTTCAACTTCTCCAAAATCACCAACATAAAAGGAATATTCATTTCCAGGTGCATATTGCAATTTATCGGAACTAACAAAAAAAGGAGCTCCAGGTGTGCTAATATCAAAAGCATCCAGGAATCCACGTCCTTGAAATAATCCTGGATCTTCATCAATTGAAAATGTATATGCATAATCCTCTAGTACTTCAACCTCACCAATTATATTTGTATGACCCCCTGGTGCTGTTGGTCCTCCCGAAACAGAAAGTATATGGTCCGTATCATGTGTTATTGCCCAGAAAGACCGACCTGTTGGAGGGACACTCTTATCGTCCGAGGTCAAGTATATATAATCTAATGGGTCGCCAGTAACTACATCTATTCCAAAATATATATGATCTGTATCGAGATAATCTGCGAAATCAGGTGGAATTGGTGGGGGATGTGGATAAACAAAATACCTTGTTACAGCTGGAGTGGAAACATCAAAAATCAACATGCCACAGGAATCGACCACATAGGCAATGTCACCTCTTATCTCGATCTGGCTAGGTTCGGTTCTATTGATACCTCTGTGTGCGTAAAGAAGACTAGAATGAATCATCGTTGTAAAAAGATTCTCTCTTAATACTGCAAGTCGAATTGCTCGAATCATCCCATAGCTTTTTTCACCGTCGTCGTATCTTCCCACAGCATAAATGAACGATTCACTGACCTTGCGAACTCTTGTTAACGCTTCGTTTGCCCAATTGTGACTGCATAGATAGGTTACGGTGTCTGCAAACATTCCGTCGAATGCGCTTATCGTGCTAAATAATCCGTTCTCAGAATAGTTGTATCCGACAATATAACCGAAATTTCCTGTGCATGCGATTCCGCGTGGTTTATAGTCTATACCTGCAGCTTCTTGTATTACTGAATTATAATTGTTGCTCGACTTTTCCCATCTTCCTATTCCGAACTTTTCATTGGAAATTTTCGCAGCTGCAAACAAATCGCCGTCGAGATAAATATCCTGAATCCATTCGGAACGAAGCAAGACTTTGGGATCGGATATGCTGCTCGACGATTCCAAATTAAGACGTGCAAAATGCTTGTTTTCGCAGGAAACATACATAACTCTACCACTAACAACAAAATCGATAGCGCCCACTAAGTCCTTGTGAAATTTACGCAGTATCGGTTCATGTAAATTTGCGGGGTCGGTAATATCTATCGAGTAGATAAAACCGTAACGGTCGGTTAGATATGCAGTTTTTCCCTCTATCTCTATCGCAGTGAAATCATGGTCTCCGTTCTTATCAATATATTCGCTCACTTGGTAAGGATTCTCTCGATCCGCAATATTCAGCACCTTCAAAATACCCACATTATTGGATTCGTTTTCGTACTTTCCAACAATATAGGCAAGGTTACCTCGGATTTCGACATCGTTGTAAGTGATTTTTCGATTCTTTGTTGGTGGTTGAAATTGGCATACACATCGAGGATGAATCGGATCTTCAACATCGAAGACTACAAAATAGTCCTCACCCACAGCATAGATGTACTTTCCGCCTGGAATATCCAGCGATGTCAAAACATCCGTCCGATCCGCAATAGATCGCTCGCCTTCGAACTCCATGTGGAACTTGCCGAAAGCATCTACATACTCTCTTGTTTTAGTATCCACATTGTTAGGCAGAGAGAATGCAATCGTAAATAGCATAAGCCCAACGAAAACAGATGCCAAAAACAACTTGTTACAACGCATCAAAACCTCCTTGTAAAAATGTGAAAGATTTTCCTGAATTGTCTGGGAACTTTATTATAAGGCTTGTCCAAACTCATATAATCACCAACTTTACATAGGAGAGAACTCCTCTTTCTAATTATATGAATTATAGAAATGGTTGTCAAGCCTAAAAAAACAAATCCTCAAATATTTTTAACAAATCCTTTTTCTTGGGAAGAAGGATTTAGGATGAGGGGATAAAACGGGATCGTCCTTTATCGATGGAAGCAAAGAATCATGCTTTTATATTATAATTCCTATTTCCTTGTGCTTTAGATATATTTTTTCCACCAGTTTATCCAATGCCTGATAGTCCTTTTCCTTAGGCAATCCCTTAACTAAAACCGGCTCAAGAATCTCAACCTTAAGGTTCTTCATTAGGCTCGTGAGCGTATCAACTGTTTTTCCGCCCCAACCGTATGAACCTATAATAGTGGCGAATTTAGTTTTTGGACGAAGTGCGTTTGCTAATATGGCTGCATAAGCCGCTGAGGGATGAGGTCCTGATAGTATTGTTGGAGTTGCCAATACAATTGTTGCTGCATCGACTAAAGCCATAGCGAGTTCACCTATATCTGCAACTGTTAGATTAAAAGGCTTTACAGTTATACCTCGTTCTATTAGCGAATCGATAAGGAAATCAACCATATATCTTGTGCTATCATGCATAGACACATATGGCAGAACTACTTCATTTTTTACATCGTCGGATGTCCAGTCTTTATAGGCATCGTTAATAAACTTGGGATTGTTATAAATCGGTCCATGGCTTGGAGCTATAATTTCTGGATTAAGTTTCTCGACTTTCGCTATGTTCTTAGAAACAGTCTTACGAAAAGGCATCATTATCTCTGCATAATAGCGTTTAGCATCGTTGTAAACATTGCGATCATCAGCAGAATAGAGATCGCTTGTGGCTTTGTGTGAACCAAAAAAGTCACATGGGAATAATATTCTATCCTCGATAAGGAATGTTGCCATCGTTTCAGGCCAATGAACCCATGGAACCATAATAAATTGTAATGTTTTATCGCCTAATGAAATTGTGTCATTATCTTCTACAATATGGAATTTACCTTCTTCAACATCTAAATGATCGATCAGTAGTTCCATGCATTTTTTATTTGAAACAACCTTACACTCAGGAAAGCTTTCAAGGATCAAATCAACCGAACCGGAATGATCCTGTTCCGCATGGTTGACCACAAGATAGTCTAACTTTTCTATTTGAAGCCTTTCGAGATTATTGAGCAGTTCACTCGACAGCGTTGGGTCAACAGTATCGATTAGTACATTTTTCTCACTACCTAAAATTAAATAAGAATTGTAGCTTGTGCCATCTGGTAATGGGATAAGCTCATCGAATAATGTCCTGTCCCAGTCGATTGCACCAACTGAAAACACTCGGTCCTTAATTTCTCTTAATGGCATAATATTCCTCCATTTTATCACTTTAAATTAATGTTACATTCGTTTATCAATACTTAACATATAAAAAATTCTGCGTTAAATGATTGGTCAAAATTTATAGTCGAACTAAATGTATTATAATTTCATTAAAATTCTATCAATGAAATGGTGAAAATTCCTCTTTCCCAACTCCACATACCGGGCAAACCCAGTCGTCTGGAAGGTCATCAAATGAGGTTCCCGGGGGAATTCCCGATTCCTCGTCGCCCACTGCTGGATCGTAAATATATCCACACACGTTACATTCATACTTTTTCATATTTACATCTATTCTTGACTGCTCTTTCAATGCTTTCTCAGCGCTATAAGTGGGAGCATTCTTCGGAGATTTGCCACCTTTAACAAAATGATAGTATGAATAAGTCATAACATCGTCTTCGTTAAGTATTTCCGCATCGACAACCTCGCCGATGAAAATTGTATGTGTATGGATATCTATTTTGTCAATAACTTTTGCTTCAATATATGCCATTGCATGATCCAAAACAATGGGTACACCAGTTTGCCCAATTTT
>JAUXEQ010000015.1 GCA_030620455.1 bacterium
ATTTGCGGGTAGTTATTCAGATGAAAAGCCATTAGATAGCAAACATTATTCAGATTATCTACTTCTTTTTTCTTAGAATTTTTTTGAGTGACATTATATTAATTAATATTACAAACATGAAACTTAACAGAAAGAATGATATGTATAAAATCATGGATGGAACCGAGGGAGCAATTGTAGCAGTTAAGCTTAGCGGTAAGCTTACCGATGAAAGTAACGATGAGTTGATGGATATTTTTGAAAATGCAATTGCCAAAACTGGAAATCTCAGAGTGTTAATGTATCTTGAAAATTTCAAAGGTTGGAATCCCGGAGCTATGCTAGAGGAGTTTAAATTTGCGATTAAGCATCGAGATAAATTTGAAAGGATTGCTGTGGTTGGAGATTCGGAGTGGCTAAATTGGATTACAAAAGCGGATGACATATTCTCCCCGATTAACGAGAAGTATTTCAACAACAATGACGAGAAAAAGGCTTGGAAGTGGATTAAAGAAGGTCTCTGACTGTAATTAAAAAAAGAATTTTTAATCGAAGAGTGAACTTTTCTGAGTAGATAATATTGTAGCATTTTTTCGGTGAGATAATCATATAAAATCAACACGGATTATCCTTCACATCTTTCAACATAGCTTTCAATTGTTGAATTTTACCAATATGTAGGGCTGTATGGGCTACTGTAATAAACAACCATTGGCTGATTGTTTCGCCATAGGGTGAATTCATAGGAACGAAATTCAACTGTTTCTCGTGAAGAGTATCTATAAAATTATGGCTTTCTTTGCGGACTTCTCTAACCCAACTTAGAACGTCTGCAATAGAGTTAATCGATCCTTTGAGTTGCTTAACAGAAACCCATTCTGTCCCGAAAATTTCATATTTATGCGGAATGATTTCAGTTCCAAGACCCTGAATAAATAATCCGATATGCGATCTTTCCCTGTGAGCTATGTGCCCAACATGCCATAAGATGCATAGAGAATTGCTATCCGGAACCCAAAACAAATCCTTGTCTTCTATATCCTCTATTAATGTCAGTGGGTCGCTATACCAAAATCCCCAACCATAAAAAAAATGTAGGATGTCTTTCCAGTTCTTCATTTTATCTCCTATTATAAATTTCCACTTAATTAGAAAAAAATAAAGGGAAATGCAAGTATCTATTCATAAATTAAACTGTTTTAAGTTATATTCTCAGACTGTTAAAACAACTTATTCCAAATACATTATTTGAAACTATACGATTCTTAATAATATTCTAAATTATCCTAAAAGAAAGTCAAGAGATCGATTGATAAATCAATATAATAGATGATATTAAAAGAGTGTGTATATCTAACGTAAACTGCTTTGCGGATTCATTGTATGAGTATAATGTTTTCAACAATTGCTATTTAAAATTGGAGGTTTCGATGAAAATATCTGAGGAAGTGTTACATGCATTAGCAGGTCTATCGGAAACTGACAGAAGCGTACTATCTGTCTATTTGCGTACCTACGGCGATTGGGATTTGGTTGATAGATTTATTGAGAATGAAAGCAAGAAGCTTGTGCCGTTTTTGACAGGGAATGAAAAAGAATATTTAGACTTTTCACTTTCATTATTGAATGATTTTTTGATTCAAAAAAAATCTAAGGGCTATAATCGACCCGGCTTAGCTTTTTTCGCAGACATTGGCGCTGATTTTTGTGAAGGTTTGGAACTTTCTATCCCACCTGAACAACTGCTTGCTGTGAGTAACGAGGCTATAATTGCTCCATTAGCTTTTGAACTCGATGAATACGAACCTGTAGGTGTAATTCTTGCCGATGCTTCTAAAGCTAGGATTCTAATTGTAGCTGGGCAGGTTATGGAGGATGTGAGTTCTTTAAAGGCGAAAATTCATCATTTGTCAAAGGTGGGTGGATGGTCGCAGATGAGGTATCAACGGCGGAGAATGAAACAGGTTAAGCATTTTGCAAAACAAGTTGCAAGTGATGCTGCAAAGGTGTTTGAAATAGATAAAGTTAATAGAATATTTATGGCTGGCAACGATAGAATCCTTACTGCCATTGCAAATGAATTGCCCAAATCCATTAAGAATCGTGTAATTGGGAAGATTCCATGGGATCTCGATGCGGGTGATGATGAATTTATAAAGCGTGTTGCTCCGATTTATGAGAAGGTTGAACGTGAAAGCGAAAGGAAATTGCTTAGCATCTTTATTGGAGAATTGAAAAGACAGGGATTGGCAAGCTTTGGGATTGAAAATGTACGAAAGGCGTTAATGTTTGGTCAAGTCGATACGTTAATTCTTGACAAGTCGCTCGATCCTGAAATTCAGGAAGAGCTCGTTAATCTTGCAAAAGATATTTCCTCGTATGTTGAATTCATTGAAACTGGTAGTGAAATAATGTCTAAAATAGATGGTGTTGGTGCGATGTTGAGATATAAAATCTGAATTAATTAATATATTTTAGAAGTTTATGAATTGGCTGTCTTAATATTTCTTTGGGTACATTGCTGTCATCAGAGGATCAATTTGCCATATTGTGCCAGTATGAGAAGTTATTGTTTTAAACTACAATATAAATGCATCCAATGAAGGTCTTGCTGGATCGTGAAGTCTGAAATAATTGAGGGTTTTACGTTTGCTTCGGAATGCATAACAGTATTCGCATAGTCGAGGACACGTATCGTATGAACCTATATCGACGCTTTTTGCACATAGGCAATATTCCCGTTGACCTCGATCGGATGTGTGTTTTAACGCTATTTTCAAACCTTTGGATAACCAGTCTACATCGATACAAGGTCCGTCGGTTATGCCTAATTCGCTTAGTTCGTTATTCTGACAACATGATTGAATTATTAAATTGTTTTTCGCAGCAAGACTCACGATTTCCTGGAAAAGGTGCATTACATCCTCGTTATCTAACGGATTTTCAAGCATATCGGGAATCAATTTTCTCAATCGACTCATAACCGTTCTATATGGTGATAATCGACTCACGATGATTCTATTTGTCTTTCCAGTCAAGGAATTTACCAGCTTTGTAATAACATTAAAATGCCATTGCGAGTTATATTTTTTTGTAATAATTATTGGATCGTAACGCAATGCTATTCTATTTGGACCGACAATTTGCGCAACTTTTTCGAAAGACTCTATTCCGTGATCTAAGCTAACACCATTCGGCTCGAGGCTGCGAGAATAGCCTGTTATTGTCCATAGAAATGCAAACGGAATATTTCGCTCATTAAGTTCAAGGAAAAAAGGAATCAGCGGTTCGGCATCACGTGTCCAGAAAACGATTGCTGCAACATCTTGAGGTAATAGCGAAACTCTTGTTTGGATTTTGTAATTGAAAGGATTTCTTACTATAACATAGCCCTCACGAATTCGATTTATGAACCATCTCGCATAGAATGAAGGTATGTCAGTTCTTCTCGATGCCGAGATTATTTTTCCCAAGCCTAAACCTGGGATAGCTTCGGATTTCATTATAAATCTTCATTGCCCGATCTCTTTAGGACAGATTTAATATATTTATTCTTAATTAGATTATCGTATTTTGCTCTATAGAACTCTTCTTTGTCGTATAGACCTTCGAATTCTGCACAGAGATACCCATATTTAGCCAATGAAGCACAATTTATGTCACTCTTGCCCTCATAAAATTTGTAGAGTTTGTCGATTATCTCTAAAGATTCTATACATTTCTCTTGGGTAAGATATATAAAAAGAAGAGTCCATTCTGTACTTCGAGTATTCGGGTATTTTCCTATGATGCTTTTAAGAATTCTTTGGGATTCATCGATTTTGCCGTAATCTAGAAGTGCCATTACTAAAGAGTATGACGCAAAATCTTCAAAAATCCTTGCTCGTCTTGAACTCTTGCGCAATGCATTAATTCCTTTTTCTCGTGCATCTTTTATTAAACCGAACTTCCTGAGAACTTCACCTTTACTCGATGTCCAATACCACAAATTCCCTAACATTGCAGATGCTTCTGGTCCTGCACCGTTGTCGTTTACGATATTCTCTAAAACTTTGATAGCTCTATCGGAGTACTTCTTGCAGTTTAATGCATATTTAATCTTACCAGTGTGAGTATAGTACACACCTTCAATGAAACTTTGATACGTTAGAGCCACTCCGTAAGCAAGAACATCCCATTTATTAGAACTTTTCGGGTCAATTTTATCTAAGTCTTTTATTGGCGTTGCAGTCGATGCGCGTCTTAAGTAGGATGTATCTTCCATGTCCTTGGAGTAATGAAAGTATGTTATTGTTACTCCTAAGCCAGCTAAGAATTCATCATCTAATGTGTTAAATAGTGTTACTGCCGAGTCGAATTCATCCTCGTAAATCAGTTGGAAACCGTTGTCGTACGTGGATATCCAATCCGGAATTCCCTGACCAAAAAGGCAGGAAAATAATAGGATTGAAATAATAAACACGCAGTTAATTCTCATCTCGATGCTCCCATCTCTGAGATCGCTTTTGCCCAAACCAGAGCGTGGAATGAATTCCAATATGTTGGTCTTTCCTCATTTATTATGCAGTTAATAAAAAATTTTAGTTCCTCGTCGATAGGATCTACATCTTGAATTTGCGGAACAATCCGCTCAAGCTTAGCTTCCCCAACTTGGATTATATCACCAATCGGATTCTTTTGAGCCAATCTATATATTTCAGTTTTCCTTGCCTGGAAATCCACCGATATGTATGAATCTTTCTGGAATATGCGCATCTTCCTTTTGGGATGCACGGAAAGACGACTGGCTGTCAGATTGGCGACAGTACCACAACGGAATTTCAATCTGGCATTGGCTATGTCAGGTTTTTGAGTTAGAACAGGTGTTAGCGAAGTGTGTATTGATTCAATCCTGTGATCGACAATTTGTGCAAGCAGTTCCAAATCGTGTATCATTAAATCGTCAATAACAGAAATGTTTGTCGATCTTGAGCGAAATGGTGTCAACCTGTGAGCCTCGACGAAAAGCGGTTTTTTTATGTATTCACGTGCTGCAACCCACGCCGGGTTGAAGTTCTCTACGTGTCCTACAATAAACGTTAAGTCCATTTCCTCCGCTACATTGAGAAGTATTTCAGCTTCATCGAGTAGATATGTCATAGGCTTTTCGACCATAAGGTGAAGACCATTTGTCAGAACCATGTGTCCCATTCGACCGTGTGTTTCCGTTGGAGTTGCTAAAACGATCGCATCTGAGATTTCTAGACATTGTTCAAAATTTTTTAAATTCTCAGTATTAAGTTCCTCTGCGATTTTTTTTGTTAATTCCGGTTTAATATCGTAGACACCGACCAAATCCACATTGGGAATGTCGATTAGTTTCTTGGCGTGGATAGCACCCATATGTCCGAGACCGACGACTGAAACTCTGACTTTTGAGCTTTGCTTCATTTACATCTCCTAAATTATAATTATTAAAAGTTTTGTCATAATTTCAACCATATTATCGTTTGATGGCTAATGCAGATTTAACAATTCTTGCGCCATCACCGTTTTCCACCTTTGCCACCACTACATATGCACCAGATAGAACGATATTACCGTTTTTATTGCATCCGTCCCAACTAACCATTCTCGTTTCTTTGAAATCAATAATCATATGACCTAAAATATCATAAATTCGAATCTCCACAGTAGATTTAAGTGGTGCGATTACTTTTATTATACAATTTGAAGCACTTGGGGTAAATGGATTCGGATCGATATCTATCTTTGCATTTGTCATCTCTGTTAATCCCCAGACAGAATTATCAGCACAAGGTGTTGGGCCTATTGTTGCGGCAAGCCAGTTTGAGGGTTCGTTGCCATCTGCATTTATTGAGATTAATTCAATACTCACATCGTATAGCCAATTCCTATCTACCTCCCAGGTTACAGTATCCAATTCGTCTTTTCGTGAATTTATCAGATACATTGTTTCACCCAAATTATTCAATCCCGTGAAATTTTCACACACAAGAATTGGGCATTCGCAATCGAAAAAAGCACTTGAAACGATTACATAATCGTCGGGATCTATTATCAAGTCGTCCTCAGTTATTGTAATTGTGGTTCTTTGATCTCTAACTTCAAATCCATTTATATTCACAGCTATTGTATCAGCATTATATATTTCGATCCACTCTGGTTTAAAAGATTCTGGTTTAAACATTATCTCTGTAATGACCAATTTTGGGTGCAGCAATGTTGTATCGGTTGTATCGTTTATGGAATTTGAATTCGCGATACACGGTGTAGATCCTGTGCTATCTGTGGAAAGATACCAATTGGCACTATCTGTGGGTGATTCGGTGATATCTTTCCGCTCAATAGAGATTCCGCTAAATCTGGGAAACCAGGAAACATCATAAAATGTACTATCGGAAATTACTCTATCAGGTGAAAAAATTATCACACCATCAATACCTGTGTCATTTAATTGACGCCAAGTTAAGGGAACTATAACCTCACATGTCAAGGTTTCGGGGTCAAATTTTGCTACAATTAAATATTCATTAGAATCTAAAAAAATTGAATCATTAGTTATCCTAACTCCATTGTTCTGATAGTCTTTGTATGTAAAACCATAAAGACAGACCACACTATCCGATACATTAACTAACTCAAACCATTCATCGCGTGTGCTAATCGGTTTGAACATAATCTCATTAACCCGTAATTGACAGTATACAGGCTGAATAACGGTGCAAAGCACAAACATAATAATTAAAGTTAAATTCAATTTGAATTTTGCAATATGAAATGAATTTCCACTAAATTCATTAGTTGTTTGCAGTTTATTAATCATTCTAAAAAAATCTGGTTTAAATAAATTTCATAGTCGACTCAAACTACAATTAATAGATAAGACATTTTTCTTATCAATCAAGATTAAATAGAATTTACTGCTGTGAAATATGCTCCGGATAGTATCGAAATCATTGAATTTATCCTCTTGTTTGAAATAGTCACAAATGCCGAATTGTCCAAAGAACAATACGTTAGGAGTGAATTATCGAATTGCTTAAATGTCATTTCTGCTTTTCACTTGCAAAAATGAGTAATTTATTTCATTATTAATGCATGACATTGATAAGGTACATTGGAATCGAAGGTATCGAGAAAGTGCCAGCAGGTGAAGCTGCAGAAATCCTTAAGGATGGCGGAACTATAATATATCCTAGCGAAACACTATATGGACTGGGTGTTGATGCAACAAATAAGGAAGCATTAAAGAAACTTTATAAAATTAAGGAGCGTAAACCGGATGAGGGAATGATTATTCTGCTTCGTCGAGAAATGCTGGAGAATTATATTCCCGATTGGGAAAAATTGTTGCCACTTTTGGACAGTTTTTCTCCCGGTCCGTTAACCTATGTTGTTAACATAAAACCCGATACTATTCCACCATCGTATGCGAAGGATAATTCAATTGCCTTTAGGATTACCTCCTCATGGTTTGCTCGATATATCATTGATTTCTCCAATAAGCCAATTATCTCGACGAGTGTGAATCTAACGGGTGAAAAGCCCATATCCGATCCGGAAAGTATAATTGAAAAATTTATACACAAAGTGGATGGAATATTCCTTTTCCAAGGTCTGAGGCTAAATGCACCACCATCAACTATAATCGATGTTCGTTTGTTTCCGGAAAAATATGAAATAATTCGTCATGGTCAAATAACCGCTAAGGCTATAGACGAAGCTTTAGAGGTTTACAGCGGATAATCTTTGCTAATATTTTTTGCGTAAACTAATTTTGCAATAATGCGTCTATCTTATCGCAGAATGAGATACAATCGGTTTATGAAAGGGATATTGTGATACAATGGAACAATAATCGGCTATGCAGGTCTATGGAATCCGGATTAGATGGTTATAAAGAATATGCATGAAGCAAGCAAACATAACTAGATATTGCGAGCAAATACAGATAATGGATGTTAAGAGGAATTGAGAAGCTATAATGACCGATATTGTTGTCGAAATCTCTGAACATGAACTTATTAAACGTGCAAAGAATAACGACCGAGAGGCATTTGATATGTTGATGGTACAGAACCAGGAGAGCATTTATATGTTGGCATACAGGATGTTAAATAACCGAGATGACGCTTTGGATATTGTTCAAGATACGTTTCTTCGAGCATATAAGGCTTTGAAAAGTTTCAAAGAGAAATCTTCGCTAAGACACTGGCTTGAAACTATCGCAACGCGGCTTTGTATATCTCGATACCGGAAGAAAAGGATTTTTATAGAATTTGAATCGATAGTTGGCTTGAGTCAGGAGTTTGAACAACCCCAACTTGACAGAGAAAAGGATGCAAAAATGCTTTACGATGCGATGAAAACATTGAGTTCACGCGAGAGAGCAGCATTTGTTCTGAGAATGGAGAGCGAGTTATCTACGGCTGAAGTGGCAGATAGAATGGGCATAGCTCAAGGAACAGTTAAGGCATTACTTCACCGAGCGACGAATAAAATGCGAAAAAAACTTGAAAATTATTATAAAGGGACATGAAATGGACGATTTTAATCGTAAAATAAGAGAGCTGTGGAATAACACAAAACCGGTTTTCACGTCGGAGGATAGCAATGTAATTAGAGCCGGATTCCATTTTAGGCTCGGGAAACGTAGAGTATTTCCAAAACTGGCATTCGGGACAGCTTTAATAGCTATAATTTTATTTGCGATCCTGTTTTCCAATGATTTCTTTAGACTTCGAAGAAACATCGATGTTCCAGTTCCCGTTGCTATCGATGTCTCGGAAGAGGAATTTCTCGAGGAGATAGAAGATGTTACCGGTGAAGAATTGTTGAAAGGATTGGCGGAAAATAATCCGGACGAATTTGAGGATATTGTTTTAGCTCAGCTCGATGAAGATGAAATATTGGAGTTGTTATCTCCTGAGGAACAAGAGGAGATTTTGCGGGCATATGGGGATTTAAATTGACTGTAATGGAGGATTTTTCATGAAAAACATCTTAAAAATATTAGTGTTACTTTGTATTACAGGCTCGGTTTTTGGTCAGTTCGAAGAAGCAAAAGGCAAGAAGATGCGTGAAAAACTTATGACGGTCAAAATTTGGGAGATGTCGGAGAGACTGGATCTAAGTGATGAACAAGCGATAAAACTATTCCCAATTATGCGAAAGCAAAAAGCTGCAATTGACAGCTTAAAAGGTGAAGTAGAAAACTCATTTAAAAAAATAAGAGAATTAGTGGATTCCAAAGCCAATGAGAAAAAAATTTCTGCTGCTATCGAGGATTACAAAAATGCTAAGATTATGATAAATGAAACGGAGATCGAATATATCAATAAAATTAGCGAAGTCTTAACACCACAAAAAGTTGCTAAATACTTGATATTCGAGAGAGAATTTAGAAGAAAGATGATGGATATTATCAAACAGCGTCGCATAGAAAATCAGAAAAAACAAAGACGCCAAAACCAATGACAGGGAGGATGTGATGAAGAGGATAACAATCTTAATGGGAATACTGCTTTTAGCAACTTTTGCAATGGCAGGTGAAGGATACGGTGGTAAACACAAGAAGGGGAAAGGTGGCATAGGATTGAATATGCCATCGATGGGGATGCTTGAACGTTATAAGGACAGTTTAAGCATTAACGATAAGCAAATCGATAAACTAAAAGAAATACGTCGTGAAGCTCAGGATAAACTTATCGATCTCAAGGCTGCAAGAGACAAGGCACACCTTAAGTTAAAGGATGCTCTCGATGATGTTAATTATTCACGAGCTTTGTTGGAAAAAGTATTAGATGATGTTACGGAAAAAATGACTGCAATAAAGAAACATAATATTAAAATGATGTTAGATATGCGGGATGTATTGACTCCAGAGCAACGAGAGGAAATTAGAGATAAAGTTAGAGGTTTCAAAAATAGGATGAGTGGTGGTGAAGGGAAGATGAGGGGACGGTGAACCAAGAAGGTGAGAGAAGATAGTCCGTTTGAGAACCTCTATTTATCTGCAAAGCCCCCAAGCTATCGCAATTGGGGGCTTTTTTTCTATGGATTGTACTGTTCAGTTGACAATTTCTTTATCTTCTCTTCAAATTCTGGGATCATTTTTTCGAGAATTTTAGAATGTGGATATTCAGGATGTTTAGCGATAGTTGTTTTCATAATCTCCAACAAATCTATAACAGATATACCAGAGATGAAGAGCTTTCCTCTATCAAGTGAAGTTGTAATTAATGGGGCAGTGAAAAGAACAGAATATTCAAACCAAAGCTTTATCTTATTTAATATAAGTGAATCTGCCTGTTCTGGATGAAATTCAGCTAATTGTATCCATGTATTACCCATCGAGCTTGCAAGACTAACCTTATCTTTCCTAAGCGTCGAATCTCGAATGAAGCTCATATCGACTTGCATTAATTTCTCATAGGATTCCTCTAATCTTTTTTGAAGGTCGAGGGGAGTGGGAGAATACTTTTGGACTAAGCCAACGATATAAAGGCTTTCCTGCGGTGCATCTTCAATATAACACAAATTATATAGGTATAACGTATGAGTTTCCTTGAGGGAATTAATATCCCATTCAGATCGTTTTCGAACCGGGATAACAATAATTTCATCCGTTAATCCATCCCTTTCCAAAATAGTTTGCATTGCCTCAGGTAAGCCGGGACAATCTTGCAAAACTAAAACGGATGGTGTATCCGTAACGCTTTTCAGAATTTGTTCCGCGAGCAATATCCTTGTATCGATTTTCTCGAAATCTTTTATGTTTGTCGAATCTTTACTTTCCATTCCTAAAACGCAAATCGATGTTGCAAAAAGAAGCAACAGAATTGGCAAGTATGTGGATAGTGTTCTCTTAAGAAATTCATGGTTTTGAATATGATTCAACATAATAAAACCTCCTAAATACTAAACATATACTAACATATACCAAATAATATATAATAATAATTAAAATGGCAAATTGTTTTATTGAATTGGAAAAATTTATTTAATTTATTATAAATAAACTTAATCACACATTAATTCTGTGGGAGTGTGGGGAACAAGGGTGAGTCCATGTTTATATTTATATTCAGTAAAACTTTTATTTCATCGCCAGTCATAACCTCCTTTTCTATAAGTGCCTCAGCAAGCTTTTTCAGTCGGTCGAAATTGTCGTTGATTATTTTTAACGCTCTATCCTGGGCTTTTTCAACAATATTTCTAACCTCACTATCAACTGTCTGTGCAGTTACTTCGCTGATCTTTGCCCGAGAGACGATATCCTTTCCTAAAAAAACTTCTTGCGATTGTTCGACAACGCTAATAGGACCAATCTTTTCGCTCATGCCCCATTCAGCCACCATTTTACGCGCAAGGTCTGTTACTTTTCGAAGGTCGTTACCAGCGCCAGTCGAGGGTTCCTTAAAGGCTGAAAGTTCAGCAGCTCGTCCGCCAAGTAGGTATGTTAAAATTGTTAGCAGATATGATTTTGTATAAACCTGTCTCTCACTTTCAGGAAGGATTTTTGTAACTCCGAGCCCCATCCCACGTGGAATTATCGAAACTTTGTGAACCGGATCGGCACCAGGTTGTAACAGACCAACCAGAGCATGTCCTGCCTCATGATACGCCGTTACTCGCTTATCCTCGACCGAAAGCCTTAGACTTGGACGTTCAAGACCCATCGTAATCTTATCCATAGCCTCCTCGAAATCCTCCATTTGAATCCGCTCTTTATCCTTTCGAGCTGCAAGTAATGCAGCCTCATTAACAATATTTGCTAAATCGGAACCCACAAGTCCGGGTGTGCTCTTTGAGATTATTTCGAAATCGACGTTATCATCGATAGGTTTTCCGCGAGCATGGACTTTTAGTATATCGAGTCTGCCAGTCATATCTGGTCTGTCCACAACGATTTGTCGATCGAATCGTCCAGAACGAAGAAGTGCTTTATCCAAGATATCTGGTCTATTTGTGGCTGCAATAACGATAATTCCTTCATTAGGATCAAAGCCATCCATCTCCACCAAAAGTTGATTAAGAGTGTGCTCACGCTCATCGTGACCGCCGCCTAATCCAGCACCACGCAATCGTCCAACAGCATCTATCTCGTCAATGAATACTATACATGGTGTGTTTTGTTTGGACTCGTTGAAAAGGTCTCTAACCCTCGATGCCCCTACACCGACAAACATTTCTACAAAATCTGATCCGGATATAGAGTAAAACGGTACATTCGCTTCACCAGCAGCAGCTCTCGCAAGTAATGTTTTGCCTGTTCCGGGTGGACCCATGAGAATTACGCCATGAGGTATTCTTCCGCCAAGTTTGACAAATTTTGAGGGGCTCTTTAGGAACTCAATTATTTCCATAAGCTCTTCTTTAGGTTCTTTGCAACCGGCTACATCTTCGAACGTAATATTTTTCTTATCTGGAACGAATCTTCGTGCACGGCTTTTTGAGAAGGAGAAAATTCCTTGCTGGGAACCGCTCATTTGCCTTATAAACAAGAAATACAAAAGCGGAATGAGAAGCCATGGTAAAATGCTCAAAGCAATAGACCAAAATCCTGATTTGTCCTCTTCAGATGTAATCTCAACGTTGTTTTCAGCGAGATTTTTTGGGAGTTCGGGATCGTCATAAGGGATTACGACCGAATATTCAGGATATTTAAGAGATTTGCTCGTTTTAGATTTTATATCGACAACATACGGCGTGTTGAATCTACCAGTAATTTTACGTTTTTTAAAATGCGCAGTGGCTATGTCACCATTTTCGGTTTTGTCCAAAAACTCACTGTATGGTAACTCGATAGAGAGTTTATCCCCGGGGTTGAGATAGGAAATTAGAATAAAAAAGCCAACAAAAATCGCTATCCAAAATAACAACATGCCCACACCAAATTTTTTTATTGGTTGTGGTTTTTTTTTAATATTTGACATTTTATTTAGTTAATAACTATAAATTAGGACATTTTATTATTTGAACTTCCAGTTAAATATGTTTTGTG
>JAUXEQ010000207.1 GCA_030620455.1 bacterium
CGGTTAATATAGATACGAATCTTTGGTGTGCACCAAACTGAGGTGTTATAGCCAAATTGCTTCTCCCTATCCATGCCAATCCTGCTGCCACCGCTGCATGCCTATGTGAAAAATGAGGTAACAGTTCCTCCCAATCGATAGTAGAGCTTGCTGGAATGGGTAACGAAAGATAACCACAGCGTTCGATCCATTGCGCGATTCTAACTGAAGATCGGTCTAAGAGCCAGTTTAACTGTCGATAGTGATGTAGATATATTTTGTTCGGTCCATTTTGAAGCGTTTCTGTTATTGCATACAAAACTTTATAACCAATAACCACAACGTGTGGAAATTTATTGATTATTTTTTTTATTTCACCGAAGCATGGGAGACCTTCGTTTGCAGCTACTCCGAAAATTGGCACTTCCAATATTTTTTCACAATATTTCCTTAATTTGCGAGTGTTATCCTCAGAAATAGAGTTATCCATTAGAAGAAAATGCTCCTGTTTATTTACTCGAAGACAATGAATCCACATTTAGGGAAAGCACTTCTATTAATTTCCTAGTAAATTCGTCATCGTTGTTCACTGGGGCTCCATATATTTCGTCGATAATGATTTTATCTTTAACAAGAAACCGGTACGGGATTTTATCGACACTAAATGCAGTGAATACAGTTGAATCGACCGTACCGATAGGGAATATTAAGCCCAGACTGTCAGCTAAAGGCTTGATAAGTTCAATCGACTCATATGTTATTGCTAATACTGCGAGATTTCTATATTGTTTGGCAAGATCATTGATTTGCGATAATTCAAGGCGACATGGACCGCACCAGCTTGCAACAAATGAAATTATTCCAACTGTACCGAAGAAATCTTTGTTTGAAAATTTCTCATTGTTAGTGGTTGATACAATGAATTCTGGAAGATAAGTAAACTCGGGCAATTCCTGTTTTTTTTTCTTTGCGCGTTCCATAAAGAAAAGCAATCCAAATACAATACAGAGCAAAATCAGTACAGGTACAGTTTTACGAGCCATTTGTCCTCCCGATAATCTCGAGTTTAATCTTACCTTTTGTAACTTCTCCCAAAAAGGAATTAATCTTTTCAATATTTTCCTCTGCAACTTTTACATCGACAGTAATCATTTCCTCGAACTTCTGATTTACGATCTTACCATTCATCGAATCTATTATAGACACAAATTTAGATATTGCGCTGTAAGGTATTTTTGCTCTTAAATGTACAATTTTTATAAGTGGGATAATGCCGGAATTCTCGATCGCCAGTCGAGCACACTCGCCATAAGCTCTTGCCAATCCTCCCATTCCCAACTTTGTTCCACCGAAATATCTAATCACAATTACAACCGCATTTGTTATATTTCTTCCAGTCAGCACCCTCATAATAGGAGCGCCAGCAGTTCCCGCGGGTTCTCTGTCATCGGTGAAATGCTCCAGTGAACCGTTTAAACCGAGTCGAAATGCATATACTATATGTGTCGAATCTGGATAATTCTTGCGAATTCTATTTAATAGTTTGTCAACTTCCACTCGGGAAGTCACTGGATATGCAAAACCAATGAATCTTGAGCGACGGGATTCAATATCTGAAAGTCCGTCCTTTTTAAGAGTGTATTCTTTAGCAACCATATTACATAGTCATTATCTCTTCTTCTTTGAGTTTAAATAGATCGTCAATATTTTTCGAATGCTTTTCGGTAATGTCCTGAACCCTATCCTGCAGTCTGAAAGAATCGTCCTCAGGAATTTCGCCTTCTTTTTGCTGAGATTTGATAAAATCGATTATCTCTCTGCGGATATTTCTAAGCCCAATTTTTCCCTCTTCCGCAATATTTTTGGCAATTTTAACGAGTTCTTTTCTTCGCTCCTCTGTTAATGGTGGTATAGGTATCCGGACTACATTGCCATCTGAGTTAGGATTGAGACCAAGGTCTGATGACAATATAGCCTTTTCAACGTTTGATATTGCGGATTTGTCCCACGGGTGAACCACTAACAATCGAGGTTCGGGCGCTGAAATCGATGCTATTTGGTTAATAGGTGTAGGTGTTCCGTAGTAATCGACTTTAATTCCATCGAGCAATGAAGGCGAAGCCTTACCAGATCGAAGTCTGGCTAATTGCTGTGATATAACGTCAAGCGATTTGTTCATTTTTCTTTCAGTATCCTTTAAAATCTTTTCCATTACACCCTCCTTTTTTATTCCCATTGATAAAAATAATCAAATGCAACTCGCAGTAAAGCAAAAAGCTATAATTTAATAAAACCTTTGAAAATACTACTCGCTCAACTCGAGAAGCGTATGATCTAAAATTTCTAACATATTGATTAAATTAAATATATTATTTCGATTAAAATCTACAATATAAACCTTTGTAAAACACGACCTAGATCTTTGATATTTTCCGGTGCCTGAACTACTGGACAATCTATTTCTGTGTGAAGTTTTTCTAATGTCCAGTTATCGAGGAACAATCCATTTGCTACGACAACTCGTGGTGGAACTAACAAGATATCCAGCTTTTTCGAAAAATTTTGGAATGCACTTGCAATATCAGCACCAGAGAGAAGATTAGCTACTGTAACAGTTTTCCCAAACAAATTGTTTTTGGCGATTTGAACTTCGATTTCTGCACCGGTAATATTTTCAAGTTTGTTGGGTACATATTGCTTAAAAATTGGAGCGAAAAGCTCTCCAGTAATGACACCGATAATCATACCGTTCATGTGGGGAAAATTCTCCGCTTTCCATGTGTCGACACCATCAAGAAACCGTCTAACCATACCAACACCGTTTTCGTATTGCGGATATTCTCCGTAATATTCAGCAGAAGGCAAATTCTCGTCTGCTATTATGAAAAACTCATCCGCAAGTTGTACTTTTCGTGGATTAGTTTTATTACAATTAAGGTTGTTGTGCCATTTTATTATCTCGTTTGCATCATTAGAACTTACCGATCTTAATTTTGGCAAGTTATTTCTGTGTTCTGTTAGTCCCACAGGAACAATTGCTAAGGATAATAAATTTTCGCCAAAACCCAGAAGATCGTTTGTGGTCTTTTCCAAAACTATTCCATCGTTGTATCCCGGTACAACAACTATCTGTGTATGGAAATTTATGCTGTTTTCCGAAAGATGTGTTAGCTGTTCCATAATAGGTAGTATTCCTTTACGACCCATAAGTTTTTCTCTTATTTCGATATCGGTAGTGTGAACAGAAATGTAAAGCGGCGACATATGCTGCTCAATAATTCTCCTCCAGTCGTTTGGAGTTATATTTGTTAATGTGATGTAGCTCCCCGATAGAAACGAGTATCTAAAATCCTCATCATGAACGTAAAGCGGTGTGCGTAGACCTCGAGGAAGTTGGTTTATGAAGCAAAAAACACAGTTATTTCCGCATTTTCTCACTCCTAATTGGGCAAGTTCAATCCCAGAATTCTCGTTTTCTGTGTGAAGAATTGCGCAATAATATCGACCATTTCTGAGAATTTCTATTTCGAATTCATTTTCATGTTCGGTCATAAAATAGAAATCGAGCCTATCTCGAATAGGATTACTGTCGATAGAAATTACTATATCTCCATGCACAATGCCTTCTCTATCCGCTGGAGAGCCTTTTCGTATCGATACAATCGTTCTTTCGTCGATATTATCGAAGTCTTTTTCGCA
>JAUXEQ010000238.1 GCA_030620455.1 bacterium
CAGTATTTTAATACAGTCAAGGAATGAAAAGAGCAATTCTAAAATCATCCTCTGAGTAAATTAATTCTAAAAAAAATTGTCTAAATTAAGGTTAATTAAATTCAAGATTAATTTCTGAAAAATAGCACATCATAATTTCGAATGAATTGTCATGGTAATTATTAGATTGAGTTCAATTCACTATCACACTATAGATCCGAGTGTATCAGATAATATGATATACTTTCAAGTTCACCTGCTAAATTAACATTTTTCAAGATATACTCATCTGGATACGGAACTCGAGCTTCAGTGAAATTTAGGATTCCTTTGATTCCAGCATCTATAATTCTTTGAATAGTAGCCTTTGCGGAATCAGTTGGAACTGCAATGATAGCGATCTGAATTTTCTTCTCTCGAACAACTTTCTTCAGCATGTCAGAATGATAAACTGGAATGTTCTTATAGGTTTTATCCACTTTTTTCGGATCCACATCGAAAATTGCGACAACATTAAAACGAGCACTTTTTAAACCCTTGTAACAAGCAAGAGCCCCGCCAAGTTTTCCTAAACCGAATATTGCGACTTTCCATTCTCTGTCCAGACCTAAGATAGTTTCTAGAGTGTTAATAAGTTCAGAAATTTGATAGCCCGTGCCTTTTATCCCGAAATTCCCAAAACAGGAAAGGTCTTTTCGGACTTGTGCTGCAGTAAAATCGTTTCTTTTACCAATTTCAGTGGAGGAGATAAAATCCATCCCCTCCACTAAAGATTCTCGTAATGTGCGCAAATAAATGGATAATCTCTCAACAGTAGAAAGTGGTATTGCTCTGAGTGTATTTGCCATTTTATACACCTCTGGGCATGTTGTTTCTATTAAACATCCGGTGGTGCAGGTGGAATGAATCCTTCTTTCATAAGCAATTGGACCGTGTCTCTCGCATGACGGATTTTTTTCTCAGCCATATCCATAAGCTCTTCTCGAGTTCGTACAACTCTTGCTAATCCCTGTTCGATTGCCTTCAGTCCGACAGCAACCGCTTCTCGTGGGAACACTTCCCATTCATCCATTGTAGGAATAATATAGTCCTCTCTAAGACCCTTATCTTCCGCTACTTTAGCAAGTTCTAATGCAGCTGCAACACACATTTCGTCTGTAATGGTTTTTGCTCGAACATCTAATGCACCTCGAAAGATTCCCGGGAAACCGAGTGAGTTATTAACCTGATTGGGAAAGTCGGATCGTCCAGTTGCCATAATTCTTGCTCCCGCAGCCTTGGCATCCCACGGATAGATCTCAGGCACAGGATTGGCACATGCAAAAACAATCGGGTCTTTTGCCATTGTTTTAATCCACTCGGGTTCAATTATACCGGGACCCGGTTTGGATAGCGCAATAAGAACATCTGCATCTTTTATTGCTTCAGTTTTTCCGCCTGTAATGTTTTCAGAATTGGTCATCTGCGCAAGCTCCCATTTTTCTTTAAATTTTGTAGCAAGAGTTTCTGCATCCTGACGTTCAGTGTGTAATATACCCTTTGAGTCACACATAATAACCTTTGCCGGATCTACACCAGTCAGAAATAGAGTGTGAGCAATTCTAACGTTAGATGCGCCTACACCGGTCATTGCAACTTTTACATCCGCCAGTTTCTTCCCAACAAATTTCACAGCATTAATAAGACCTGCAACGGTTACAGCTGCGGTTCCCTGTTGATCGTCGTGCCATACAGGGATATGAGCCCTTTTACGTAGTTCTTCTAAAATATAGAAGCATTTTGGTTGAGATAAATCCTCGAGATTGATGCCACCGAATGAAGGTTGAATTGCTAATACAATCTCAATTATCTTATCCGGATCTTTTTCGTCCAAGCAAATAGGGAATGCATCCACACCGCCAAGATATTTAAACAATAATGCTTTGCCCTCCATAACAGGCATTGAAGCCTCAGCTCCGATATCACCCAAACCTAAAACTCTCGTTCCGTCGGAAACTACAGCAACAAAATTACCTTTATTCGTATGTTCAAAAACTGTTAGAGGATCATCCTTTATCGCAAGGCATGGTTTGGCTACACCTGGAGTATACCAGATGGCAAAGTCATCCAGGTTTCTTACACAACACTTTGAAGTAATCTGTATTTTCCCTCGGTAATAGGGATGCAATATCATTGCATCGCGTCCCGGCTTTTCTGATTTACGAATGAGCTCGTCTCTGTTTAAAATTTCATCACTCATTTTAACTCCTGTTTTAATTGTGAATTCTATCACAATCTATTATTAAATATTTTTCATGTCAAGGTCTTTAGAAATTATTAAGTAGAGTATTAAAAGTTTTAATTTGATTAAATATGAAATATTACTTAATATTAATCGCTTAATTGATTGTCCATCATGAAAATCTACAGTATATAGATTTTTTGTAACAAACACTAAAAAATCGTTTGCATATTTTCGGACATTTCAATTAATTCTAAAGAATTATTGTGGATGGGGAAGATGTAAAGGAAAAGTATATGCACGAAAAAATTCTTATTGTTGGCGGTGCTGGATATATTGGTTCCCATGTAAATTGCCTGTTTAGACAAAACGGTTTTGATACGATTACTTACGATAACCTTACTACAGGCCACCGAGAGCTTGTTGAGGGCAAATTTATTTTTGGAGATATACTTGATATTCAGAATCTTGATGAAGTTTTTTCTGAATACAAGTTCGATGTGGTAATTCATCTTGCTGCCAAAAGCTTGATATCCGAGTCGTATGAAAAGCCTATTTTATATTACGACAATAATCTTGTTGGAACTCTTAATATCCTCAAGATGATGGAAAAGCATAACGTTAAAAAGGTTGTTTTCTCCTCTACGGCATCGGTTTATGGCACACCTATGCATCATCCGGTAACCGAATCTGAACCACTTAATCCCGACAGCGTTTATGGCTTTACGAAACAAGTAATCGAGCGTATGATCACTGATACAGCTAAAAATAAAGGGCTTTCGTATATTATTCTACGTTATTTCAATGCTGCTGGGGCTGAACTTAACGGGAAGTTTGGGGAGCTTCACATCCCAGAGACGCATCTTATCCCATTAGTTTTGGATGTTGCAATGGGTTTGGAATCACATATTGAAATATTTGGCACAGACTATGATACACCTGATGGCACCTGTATCCGGGATTACATCCATGTTGTCGATGTTGCTGATGCTCACTTTAAGGGTGTCCAGTGGCTTCTCGAGCAAGGTGAGTCCGATGAAGGACATACCTTAAATGTTGGAAGTGGTCATGGATTTTCTGTTTTAGAAGTTATTGAAACTGCGAGAAAAATAACC
>JAUXEQ010000180.1 GCA_030620455.1 bacterium
CTCTCGATTCTGGAGCTGGAGCTATGGAATTTGTATTAACGATTTTGGCATCCAAATACAGTGGGGAGAACTGTTCACAGCCTATGCACTCGATTGAATCTTTCATCAATACTCCAAGTCCACACGGCATAATTCTCTGGCATCGGAATATATTCTCGTCTTTCCAATTTGTATAACTTCGATCGTCGAGTTCCAAATCATCCTCAACAGAAGTATAATAGAACCCGTTTTCATTCCATACCGGACGTGTGGGATTCCATTGCGCATCGTCGCCTACAATTCTAATCATACCCGGGGTACTACCTCCCCTTCCATTGTAAACGAACTCTGAGTGGAAGTCCAGATCGACATCTACGATAGGGATAAAGTTGTTGACCTGTCCTGTGTTGGTGCCAACACCGGAAAATGTACCCCAAATAGAACCATCTACACCGTCTAAGATGTAAAAATTTCCATTAAAATTGTATGTGGCAATCTCAGGAACCAAATCACAGTTAAGGTCCGCACCGCTTATTGAATTATATTCCCCACCTGATTCTGCATGTCGCCAAATTTCTCTACCATCAAAACTGAAGCAAGCGGTAAGTTGACCTATGCTAGATATATGGTTTATTGCAAATACAAATTCAGGTTCTGGCGTTGACAGATCGAATTGAGCAATAACAGGTAACCCGAAATGAGGGAAATACACTCCACCTTGAAATTCACAAATATCTGAAATAAACGACCCATCAAAAGTGTATAGTTTATGATATGTCAGACCACCAGTATTAACTCCAATGACAACGTCAGGGAAAGGATCGAGATCGATATTAGCTACGCCATAGGAGAATCCGTTGATGGTCCAGAATTCAACGCCGTTGTACGCATGAAAACAGGTAACTGCAGTACCAATACTAGGGACATTACACCAACAACATAATGCTTCAAGTTTTCCATCTTCATCGAGATCAAAAAGAGTAATACCACCATATGGTTTTCCGTATGTATCGCCACCAATATTTCTAATAAATGTTCCGTCGGTTCCATCGAAAATTCGGATATACGATTCTCTAAGTGTAGCAGCTAAAACTTCTATATCGCCGTCGCCATCGATATCTCCTGCAGTAATTGCATGTCCGCCTACAGCAGGCATAGAAGAAGTCAAGCCTGTAGAAACCTCTGCACGCCAAAGTTCACTGAAATCATGGTTGAATACGATAATACTGTCCGGACCAGATCCGTGCCAATACTGAACGAGAATTTCTGGATGTCCATCGTTATCGACATCCCCAAGATATGGCGTGTAGCATTCTCCTTCATCAATTCTCCAATGGAAAACTGTATCTACAGAATTGTCCGCGTATTTTCTTAAAACCATCAGTCCTGCTTCAGATGATGAACCTTGGCCATATCCTACGACAATTTCCGGGAAACCGTCCTCATCAACATCGCCGATAACAGGTGCATAAGGATAGCCACTAAATGGAATTTCCACTTCAAGAACCGGTGCACAGAAAGATAAGCCGAATATTAATAATATTGCTAATGTTAACCTTTTCATGATATCCTCCAAATTATATAATTAAAACATTGAAAAAACCTTTGTGTAAATTGCATTTAAACCTCCTTTAAAAAGTTGTCATTCTATAGATCTAAAACATTCTATTGATAATAATATTGAATTTATTATGAACATGCAAATTTTTTTTAAGAAATAATCTTAGGAAGTTTGTTTCAAAAAAAGAGATTTCAAAGAACCATTTTTTTATTAAGCTGAAGTTTTATGTAAATCGTATTAGTTGAAATGTAAATACAATTAAAACTCTAAATTAAGAGACCAGTAATGATGAGGTTTGCCATAAGCTTTTGTGAAATCGGATCGCCATGCTATATCATATTGCATAGCGAAGATCCAAATCCACGATCGGAATCCAAATCCAAGTCCCATCTTTGGATCTTTAAATTTGCTGTGTTCAAAGAATCTGAAACTTGAAAGAGGTCCTTCTGTGGCACCGCCAAGGTCCATAAATATAGCTCCATTAAGTCCTTGTACTGTCATTGGTGGAAATCCCAAACTTAAATACTCGATGAATGGATATCTAAATTCAATGTTAATAAGGGAATAGATGTGCCCTGGAATCTCAAAATAATCATATCCTCTTAAGGGAGAAATAATAGAGTTAATGTATATGTCCTCGAGGGAATACACATTATTTGTAGCTTTTTTATAGTATATCCATTGCGGAGTTCCACCTAAATAGTAAGTTTTTCTATGTTTGCCAAATGAATAGCCAGCAGAAAATCTCATAGCCAGACTATAATTTCCACCAAGCTGCAGGTATTTTCTTCCATCAACCTCCATTGCCATGTGATTAAGTGGATTGCGACCAATATTAGGTAAATAGTCCACATTAAATAAATATCTTTCTCCAACCACAGGACCGGTAGAACCCCAGAGAGTATTATCCTTAACATAACTTGCTTGAAGTAAAAGATTTTCAGAATAGAACTGCTCATACGGTGACGTGTAATAATATCTATCGACACTAAAAAATGTAGTTTTAAATTCAGCTCTTGTGAATTGAGAGAACGGATATCTTAGATCGATTTTTGTACCATAATTCCTATCACTGAATTCATTCCAGTAATTATCTCTGAAATAATACTTGTAATGGAACAACGAGAAAAACATATCTGTTCTTTTTTTCATATAACCATAGCCTAAATAGAAATTCGAATTGTCAATGCTTCTGGAAAGATCGGTTGCAATAATAATCTGATGATCGCCAAGCAAATCTGAAAGCATAAGAAGACTCGATCCTTGAATACCGTAATAGGTGCTGTATCCTACGTTAACCATCGCCAGATCGGCGGTAAAATAAGGCTTATACGGCTTTGGACCGGAACTGTCCATATCTTCTTCATACTTAAATTTCGATAGCTCACCGGTGTATAGCTCAACTGACATATCGACTTCTGAGGTATCTTTAAGTCCATCGTACGGTCCAGTTTCAAATACATATTGGTATTTCTTCAGTGAATCCAAAGGTTTAATAGATTCGAGTAGATAGATGTCCCAGCCACCAAACCAGAATCCAGAAAATGCAATCTTTGAGCCTTTGCCAGAAAATGAAGGACAAATTGCATCCCCAAGAAAGTCGGAGAGAACATATGTTGTATCGTCTTCAAGGTCGATTAAATATAAACTAGCTACACCATTTACTCGGGATGTATAAACTAATCGATTATCGATTGGAGAAAAGGACGGATAGATATTGTTTGCTCCATCTTCAGTTAAAGACTTAATGCTCTGGCTTTCCATATCCATAAGGAAAATGTTGTATCTACCATATTGGTCAAATTTCGGGTAATTACCTGGATCGGTTGTATCCACAAGAGGTCTATCCGAAGTGAATGCAAGAAGATTTCCATCAGGAGAGAAAGTAGGATAATTATCATCATAAATATCATCGGTCAATTTTTCCAACAAGTCTCCGCTCGTATCCGCAAGATAAAGATCTCGCTGTCCATTAGCTAATCCAGCAAAGACGATTTTCAAACCATCTGGGGAATATACCGGAGAACTTATCTCACGAATACCATCATCTTGGAATGTAAGTGTTTTAATACGTTTTCGCCTTAATAAATCGTAAGTAACGATGCCGTCTATTCCTCCAAGTTTAACGGAATATAGTAAATACTTACCATTTGGTGAGAACGACAATCGGCTGGAAAATTCATGAAATGATTGTGCACGACTTGTTCTCTCGCCTTTCTCCAATAGATGAACCATTTGTGTTGGTATATCCATTAGATACAAGTTAACATAATCACCCCGATTGGATATATAAGCAATCTGTTCTTTTTGAGGGTTATATGCTGGTTGAAGGCTAAAAAAGCTTTTATCTTTTATATGATCTGTAAGCCTTGTGGCAATGTCCTTTTGGATTGAATGATCTGAAATGTCAGGATAATATCGTTTTCGAGCCCAAAGTTTCCAGTCCTCATAGAAATCCTCGATAGCAATTCCGAGAGAAGCTTTTATAACTCTGTCTTCGGATAGCTCGATTTTACCTTTTGCAATTGTCTCGCCGATCTTTTCTCTGCCCCAACGTTCCGCAATATAATGGATCATGGATTGCCCTTGTTTGTAAGCCAGATAACCGTTAAGATATTCGGGTGGCATAACGTAATCGTTAATTATAGCATCCGTAATGTACATATCCGCTTCAGAATCCCAGCCTTTGCTTTCAAATTCTGATAAACCCTCAGCCATCCAGAGAGGTAAATTAAAAATTCTTGATAAGGAAAGAATCCCGGCA
>JAUXEQ010000267.1 GCA_030620455.1 bacterium
ACATCCTCTTGGGTCTCCATCCCTTGGCTGACCGACACTTCCCACATTTACAATATACCTTTTATTCTTTGCAAATCTGTAACTGAATGAATTTTTTTCATATGGAATTATAACATCGATTTGTTCACCAGACTCGCAAAAAATCGCTGGAACGTGAGAATGACCAATAAAACAAACATCACTGGAGAAATACTTAAAATTTCCAATAGCATCGTCGTATTTAAGAATATAATCCCACAATTCAGGGGATTTAGGCGTTGAATGAACGGCAAAAAAATTCCCATCATCATTTTGTAATGGTAATCTTGCTAAAAACATTTTATCCGTTTGCCTGAGAACACTCTTTGTCCATAATATTGCAGCTTTTGCTAACTTGTTAAAATAGTTGATATTAGTCATATCGATGGCGGCTGAGTCATGGTTCCCCATTAGCGAGATGTCAAATTCTTTTTCGGCAATTTCAATACATTCTGAAGGATTTGCACCGTATCCAACAATATCACCAAGGAAAAGAATTTTATCTACTTCCTGAGCTGAAATATAATTTAGAGCAGTTTCAAGCGCTTCTAAATTCGAATGAATATCGGACAATATTAATAATTTCATTCCAAACTTCTTATAGTTAATCCTTCTTCAACAAGCTTCCTAAAAACCGTATCAAGAATACCATTAATAAATCTCGAACTATCTGCGCTGCCAAATTCTTTCGAAAGCTCCAAAGCCTCATCGATTATCACTGCTGGAGAAGTTTCCTCAAAATCCATAAACTCGGCTATCCCTAATTGAAGGATATTTCTATCAACAACTGAAATTCTTTCAAGTTCCCAGTTCTCTGCTACGTTTTGGATAAATTTATCGGCAAGACTTCTACGATCAATCGCAGATATAATGAGCTTTCTAAGAAAATCGACAGGAACCTTCGATGCTAGTTCCTCATATTTCAAAACAATCTGTATAAGTTCCTCTGGGTCCGACTCACCCTTAACCGTATGAGCATAAATTGCTTGGAAGGCACATTTACGTGCAATATGACGTGGAAATTCCCTTTTGATACGTGTAGTTTTATCCATACTATTTCAAACCGTATTGCTTTTCATCAAACTCCAAAACAGTAAACACATAGATCTCGGTTTCAGATTTTTTATAGCAATCTCTTTCTAACATGGCTTTCTGGGAACAAAGCTCGGACAGAAACCCATCTCTATTGTTGAAATGTTCCCAAACCTGTGGCAAGAAAACACCTGTTCTATATCCTCTTTTAATATAAATCCCATGCTTATTGGGAACTACATCCTCGTAAGAATTAACTTTTATCATTGGAGATAGAACAGATATCTCAATATCTACCTCGTTAAGCTGTTTTGACGGAACCGGAGAAAATCTGGGATCTCTTGTTGCCGCAGAAATTGCCATATTTCTTACAGCAAGATATAGCGGTTCCTGAGCAATCATCTGACCGATACAACCTCTCAACATCCCCTTTCTATGTAAAGTAACAAAAACAGGAGTATCCTCGATAAGCTTGGGTTCGGTAGGTTTTGGGGGTTCGTATTTTCTACCATTGATAATATATTCTTCAATTGTTTTTCGAGCTAATTTTAACAAATATTTTTTCTGATCGTGAGTTAACGAATATTCATCGCCATCTGATTTACTACTCATTTTATAATTGCCATTTCGGACGAATACAACCGAACAATAACCCACAACCCCTCGCGATTTGCTTTCGGGCGATGTATCTCCGGAATTTGCGTATCGAAGTAAAATCGGTTTATCCCATCCGAGCGATTCGGAAACAGCCATGCCAGTGATAACCGGTCCCCAACCGCAAAATGCATCATTACCACTCATCATCCACTTTTCCAATCCTTCGATATCGTTCTTGAGAACATAATCGAGAGTCTTTTTATCGATTTTCATTGCTTCTTCATACGAGTGATAGTGACTCATATCTGTAGAAAGGACGATTATTGTTCTGTCCCAATTAATATCTGAAGTTACTAATGCATTAATCAGAGTCTCAACAACTGCCATGCCTTGCTGAGCAAACGATATTGGCAACAATTTGAAATCGTTGTCCAAAGCAAATTGTAAAAATGGTATTTCAAGTTCAAGTGAATGTTCTCTATCAAAAATTTCCCTTTTAAAATTAAGAATATCGGGATTATAAGACATAACTTTCCTTGCGAGTACCGAATCTACTTCTACACTTCCAAGCGGTGTTCTCCATTCTCCTTTTTCCCAAACCGATAGACCGTACCATGGAGGACTTCTATGTGCAAAGCCAATCAAAATGACTGTATTGCCTTTGTACATTTCTTTATTCATCTTCAATGCCTTAAAACCATAAGCCGCAACCGGACCGGAAAATATGTAACCTGCATGGGGAGAAATTATTATCTGAATGCGTCCTTCAATAGGATTTACCGAAGCAGCATCGAAGAAATTATTCAGCATATTTTTCAATTCCGATGGGTTGCTTGGATACCAAGATCCAGCGAATTGTGCAGACCTAATTATTTGCATGTTTCCCCCCTTACTCTCGCCCATGCTATTAGCCTTACTTTTATTTGTCTTCCCCTTGCTCTCTCCCGATGAAACACAACCTAAAAGCAACGCAAAAACTAACATTATTGATAATGATCTCACTTTTAATAAACCTCGAAACATATCCCCTCCCAAAAATTCTCATTTCCTTATCCTAATAATATTTAGGATTGTATATATTCGCAACATGTTTGGATAATAGAACAATAAATAAACAATAGGTATTTGTCTATGAAAGATTCAAAATTCTGACTTTTTTTCTGGATTATTGAATTATTTTTATAAGAAGTCTTGGATTGTCCGATAATCGACCAACGTTATTATAGATTTATAACATTAAATTATACAATGTGACGAAATTTATAGAAC
>JAUXEQ010000144.1 GCA_030620455.1 bacterium
CAGGCTCTAATAGCATTTGAATCCGTTTGTCTATACCGTCTTTGTAAGTTTTTAATCACTCCCTCATACTTTCCTAACCAGGTTCCTTTATGCTTTCCATTCGATGATTCGTATTCGACTTTAATTTCATCATCGCTGCCATACAGAACAATGTTTTTATGCTCTTCGCATAGTGATTTCCATGGTTTGTGCAGAGGTATTTTATATTTATTAGCAAGTGATTTTAATTGGCTGAAATGCCAACTCCCAATGTTATCCTGCCATAGTGAAATTGCACCTTCATGAATAGAAAGTCTTGGGTCGGGAATAATAAGGTCTGGGTCGACTCTCATTTGGACTCCCAACCCGGAACATGCAGGACACGCACCATACGGAGAATTAAATGAGAACATTCGAGGGGAGAGCTCACTTAAGCTTGTCCCGCATATTGGGCAACCCATTTTCTCTGAATACAAAGTTATTTTTTCGGTTTCATAATCGAGAATCGCTATTAGTCCTTCACCATAAGAAAGAGTTGTTTCGACAGATTCAGCCAATCTTTGTCGATACTTATTATCAACTTTGAGTCGGTCAACTACAAGTTCGATGGTATGCTTTTTATTCTTGTCTAAAATTATGTGCTCATCCATCATTCGAATCTGTTTATCGACTCTAACGCGCAGGAAACCTTCCTTCTGAAGCTTCTCGAAAAGTGCTTTATGCTCACCCTTTCGACCCCTAACAATGGGTGCAAGTAAAAATATTCTGTGATTCTTCGGCATAGACAGGATATTATCAACAATTCCCTTAACTGTCCATCGCTCGATCTGTTTGCCGCAAATCCAACAGTATGGTGTTCCGATTCTAGCATATAGAAGTCGCATATAATCGTATATTTCCGTTGTTGTTGCAACAGTAGATCTTGGGTTGTGTGAAGCTTTTCGTTGTTGGATTGCTATTGCAGGAGAGAGCCCATCAATTCTGTCTACGTCCGGTTTTTCCATTAATGAGAGGAACTGTCGTGCATATGCTGAAAGAGACTCCACATATCTTCTTTGTCCTTCGGCAAATATCGTATCAAATGCGAGTGAACTCTTACCTGAGCCGGATAAACCAGTGATTACTACTAACTTATTCCTAGGAATCTTCACTGAAATTTCTTTCAGATTGTGTTCACGAGCTTTTTGTACGTTTATATATTTTTCCATATAAGGTTTAACATTTAAAAAGAAATAAATTATGTATCTTAACTATGGCTAATTCTCAAATTTCTAATACACCAAATGAAAATCATATATGTTCATTAGCTATTGCGATTTATTTTTAAAATCATAACTTATATAATCGTAGATTAGATTAATAAGGTCAAGATATTTGGAATGATATGTTATGAAATTTATCAAGAGTTTGAAACTCAATGAGTTATTTGGAGGAGAAAAAGTGATGAGGTTTTTAATAACTGTGCTTTTATGTGGGATTCTTAGCTTGGTAAATGCAGAGAATTTATTGATATATATGGATGAAACACAATCGGATCATTTGAAAGCGTATGGTGTAACATACTGGTGCCTCGAAAGAGGATATAATGTAGAATGGCTTTTGAATTATCGGGGTGGAAGTTTCCTTACACCTGCTGGAGCGGATATCGAACAAACCTGTAAGGTTAGAGGTGTATCCTATGTAGTTGTTAGTGGTGGTCAGATTGCAGAAATTTATAATATAATTGAAAACTCCAATATGGAGGTCGTTCTTCTAGAGAAAGCGCCAAAGATTGGCGTTTATGTACCACCAACGCATGATCCATGGGATGATGCGGTGAGATTGGCTCTTGAATATGCAGAGATAAGATACGAAACGGTTTGGGACCCGGAAGTTATGCTCGGTAAGTTATCGGGATTCGACTGGCTTCATTTGCACCATGAGGATTTCACTGGTCAGTATGGCAAATTTTACGCTTCATATCGTAATGCGTTATGGTATCAAAGGAATGTGGCATTAAATCAAGAAACTGCGAGAAAACTGGGATTCGCTAAGGTTACCGAAATGAAAAAAGCAGTTGCAAGAAAAATTAAAGAATATGTTGCAAATGGTGGTTTTTTATTTGCTATGTGTTCTGCTACCGATTCATGGGACATAGCTCTTGCAGCGGAAAATTGTGATATTGTGGACGTACCCTTCGATGGAGATCCGGTCGATGCCGATTATGAATCTAAGCTTGATTTCTCAAAATGTATTGCATTCGAGAACTTTAAGCTTATACCGAATCCTATGGTCTATGAATTCTCAGATATTGACATTCAACCGGATAGATATGCAAGGGACAGAGACAAACGGTTCTTTAGGCTTTTTGATTTCTCAGCAAAATTTGATCCTGTTCCTACGATGTTGGTTCAAGATCATACTTCTATTATAAAGGATTTCCTTGGACAAACTACTTCATTTAATTCTAAATGTATAAAAAAGAATGTTATTATTCTTGGACAATACGACGACGGTTCTGCGGCAAAATACTTGTATGGAAATATTGGCAAAGGTTTTTTTGCGTTTATGTCAGGTCACGATCCAGAGGATTATGCTCATTATATCGGTGACCCTCCATCCGACCTTTCGTTATTTAAAAATTCTCCAGGATACAGGTTAATTTTAAATAATGTTCTGTTTCCTGCAGCAGAAAAAAAGGAGAAAAAAACCTAAGATGAAATTTTCAGAAAATAAAATATTCTCATTTAAGACATTACATTGGTTTTTACCTCATAGGTTAAAACTGTTAAGGTGTTTACTGTTAGTTTTTTTGCTTTTTTCTTTTTTAGGTATTTCTTGCGAAAGAGAAGATCTTGCTCATGGGAAAAGGAAACCTCAGAATAAAGCGGAATTGGAGCAGGCGAAAATTATTTTCACTGAAGAGGGAATACTTCAAGCTATATTAGATGCAGATAAAATGGAAACTCGCGGTAGTATTATTTGGGGTTGGAATATTAATGTCAAATTTTATCAACCGAAGGATAGTGTACCAAACGGAGGTATGTTGGCAGATTCTGGCTATGTAGGGCAGGGAGTAGGTCGTCGAAGAATGGTTTCGGTATTTGGTAATGTATACTTAGAAGCTCCGGATGGCACAAAGTTATATTCTGACTCACTTCGATGGAATCCGCAAAAAGGACAGGTGGAAAGCGGATCAAAAGTAAAAGTTGTTCGTGGTAATGAGATTATTGAAGGGGTCGGATTTACCTCAGACCCAAATTTTGAGAAAATACGAGTTAAAAACGTCAGTGGTACAATTTCGGGATGATGTCAACCATGACTTCGAATAGAGAAACTTCAAATAAGGACTCGATCAATATTTTGCGAACGGAAGGGCTTAAGAAAAATTTTGGCAAGAAAGCTGCCGTTCAGGGCATCGACTTGGCAGTTAGTCCAAGTGAGGTTGTGGGTCTTCTCGGTCCTAATGGTGCAGGAAAAACTACAACTTTTCACATGATAACAGGACTTATTAGACCGAACGCAGGAAGAGTTTATTTGGGTGGAAATGACATAACAAGGATGCCAATGTACAAACGTGCTCGAAAAGGCATAACATACTTACCTCAGGAACCATCAGTTTTCAGAACGCTAACAGTTGAGGAAAATCTTATGGCAGTTCTTGAATTTATGGAAAAGGATAAAAAAGCTCGAAAACCGAGGATTGAAAAACTCCTCCAAGAACTTGACATAATTCATGTTCGAAAACAAAAGGCTTACACCTTGTCCGGTGGAGAACGAAGACGTGTAGAAATTGCTCGATCGCTTTGCGCTGATCCGGAATATTTCCTTCTAGATGAACCGTTTTCGGGCATTGATCCGATTGTTGTAGGGGAGATTCAGAAGTTGATTATTGGTCTTAAAGAGATGGGCATTGGAGTGCTTATTACAGATCATAACGTCCGAGAAGTGCTGTCAATCGTGGATCGAGCTTACATTATTTTCGAGGGTAGAGTTCTCATCGAGGGTTCTTCGGAATTCCTGCTAAACGATAAAAAAGCTCGGGAGATATACTTAGGTCCGAAGTTTAGGATGTAAATTTTACAAAGTTAAAAAAGTATCATTTCCCTACAATCGCTTGTTGGGTTGATGTAGAAGTTAGACTGTTAGATACTAGATTATCAAATATACGCAAAATATTATAAGATTTGAATCTTAATTAGAATAATTTAAATTACAAAATAGAAAACATTTTTTGAGATATTAATTTTGATATGTATATTCATTGTAGACACATTTTATATTGGAGAATCTATGATTGTTAAAATACAAAAGTGGGGGAACAGCTTAGCTCTCAGAATCCCAAAGGCTTTTACTCGAGAAATAAATATTGAAGATGGTTCGAAAGTAAATCTTGTTTTAGAGGACGGGAAATTGATGATTATACCCATGGAATTGAAACATTATAAACTTTCCGAACTCCTTTTGCAGATGCATGAAAATAACTTGCACGGTGAAGTCGATACAAAAGGTCCTGTGGGCAAAGAATCATGGTAAGGAATGCTTCCTATCTACCCGACAGAGGTGATATAGTTTTTCTGACATTCGAACCGCATGAAGGGCACGAGCAGAGCGGTCGTAGACCAGCCATAGTTATTTCTCCCAGAGCATACAATTCAAAAGTTGGTTTTGCTCTATTTTGTCCCATAACCTCTCGAATAAAGGGCTATCCTTTTGAAGTGCAGCTTCCCGAAAAAGGTGTCATTACTGGTGTCATTCTCTCCGACCAAGTAAAAAGTTTAGATTGGTGTGTAAGAAGCGCAGAATTCGTCTGTAAGATACACGAAGATGTGATTTTCGAAGTTCTTGA
>JAUXEQ010000119.1 GCA_030620455.1 bacterium
ATGAAAATCGTGAAGGTGGTTATTATTACCTATCCGGGTCTGATAGTGTGCAATTCGAAACAAATTTCTTAGGAATAAACGGCTCACTTTCCCCAGTGCTAATTGCATGTTCACTTTTCACAGTAGCTGGACAATTCCACTACATTGCTGAATTCGATATTCCACCGCAGACAACTCCAAAATTTGAAGTAGGAAATATCCCTGCAATCTGCCAGATGATTCAACCAACTCGATGGCTAATTAGACAGATTTCAGACCCCGATCGAACACTTGTACCTATTATTCGCGCCAAAATCGACAACTTCTATACTACCAAGGTCTGCCGATATTCCCCCGAGATGTATCTCGTTCGTCCGAAAAGGAAATTTTCCAAAACTTTGAATTCAGAGGATTGGACAGCAACAATCGAAGTTCCCGAGAATGCTGTTATAGCTCCATCTCCAATGATTGTATTTTTAGAACCGAGTATTTCTGATGCTTTTGTCAGCGATTTTTTTCATTTCGATCCACATACAACTTATTATTATAAGAGAGGTACATTGACTTTTGAGCCTCGTGCTGGAAATACAATAGATGAGGATGAACTGAGGAAAATCTGTGTAGCAAGGCTATGGCTCGGAAAAATATACCGGCAATCCTCTCGAAGAAGCGGAAGAACTATTACATGTGCAATTTCAGCGCCGGGAACTTTTACACTACTTGTTGACAATGAACCACCGGTTATTACATTGAAGTCTCGTGCTGCGATTAGCTTTTATGTTTCTGACAACTTTTCCGGATTCGGCAAGGGCAATCTACCGGAAATTTATATCGACGGTTTGTGGGAATTGGCAGAATATGACGCCGACAATGTTGTTCTAATTGCAACACCGCGAGAGCCCTTATCGAGCGGAGAACATAATGTGAGAGTATTAGCTATCGATCGTGCAGGAAATGTCTCGGAGAAGGAATTCACCATCGATGTGAGGTAGGAATGAGATATTTTTTATTAATAATTTTAATTTTCAACATCTCGTGGGGCATCGAGAAGCACTGGGTTTTCTTTAACGATAAAGGCTTGAAGTCCCATAAGGATTCTATTGCTGCATTAGAAATCGCGAAGAATTCTCTATCTCCAAAAGCTTTTCAGAGGAGACTGAAAATTCTTTCTGTAGAATATATCGTCGGATTCCAAGACATCCCCATTTGCCAATCTTATCTTAATGAACTCGAGGAACTTGGCGTAGAGATTGTCCACAAAAGCAAGTGGCTTAACGCAGTTTCAGTAAAGGCTGATAAGCTCACTCTCCAAACCGTTATGGAGTTTCAATTTGTTAAAAGCGTAATTCCTGTGGCTGTGAGTTCAAGATCTGAACCGGATACCTCCGATTATAGGGAAGCAGGCGACCAATTGAGAATGCTTAATGTTGAATATCTTCACAAAGTTAGAGTTGCAGGAAAGGATGTTCTTATTTTAATAAACGATACCGGATTTAACCCTTTCCACGTGGCTTTGAGAAACGCAGACCTTATTGCGCAATGGGATTTTGTCGATGATGATTCATTTGTGTATTATAGAACTGGTGATTTAACTAGTCCATCAATAGCAAGACATGGGTCATTTTGTTGGTCACTTGTAGGTGGATACGAAGAAAACCGTTTTTGTGGTGTCGCGCCTGATGCAAGTTTCCTTCTTGCTCGAACTGAAGATATTTCTGGCGAAACTCCAATTGAAGAGGACAACTGGATCGCTGCAATAGAATGGGCAGATTCCTTTGGAGTCGATATTGTTACATCCTCATTGGGGTATAGAGCTTGGTACGTTCCATCCTCATATAACGGCGACCGAGCACCAATAAGCATCGCCGCCGATCATGCCGCCAATATAGGCATCACAGTATTCAGTTCCGCGGGAAATTCCGGACCAAGATATAGAACAATTTCTGCACCGGGAGATGCCGACAGTATCATCACAGTGGGAGCATGCGACTATACTGGTGCTGTAACGAATTTTTCTTCAAGAGGTCCCACTGCAGACGACAGAATTAAGCCCGATATACTTACACCGGGAAGTTACATATTCGGTGTTAATGGCCTTTCAAACAGCGAATATACTCGGTCGAGTGGTACTTCTATGTCGTCTCCACTTGCAGCTGGAGTCGGTGTGTTGCTTCAAAGTCTACGACCGTCATTGTTACCTATGGAGATACGAGAAGCTATGACAATGACAGGACGACATGCGATCCGACCGAGTAATAGACACGGTTGGGGCTTGATCGACGCTCGAAGCGCTGCGGCATATCCAATCCGCGATACTTCTTTCGTTATCTTAACTCGCGGATGGAATCTTTTTGCTTTACCAGTTGACAAAGTGACATCCACAAGGCAAATTCCAACTTTATTTCCGATATACTGGTACAATGGAACCACATATGTGGATGTCGATTCGCTTTATCCCGGATATGGATATTGGGTATATTCGACAACCGATACAATTTTTGAAGTAATCGGTTCAAGGATAGATTCTCTTAGTATAAATCTGCAGAGAGGATGGAATCTTATTGGTGGATTATCAAGAAAAACATTTCGATGGGACTTTCCCTTTACATATGATATTTTTCCATTTATTTATAACTATGAAAAGGGACTCTTTAATGTCACGACAATAATACCGCCTTCTTGCGGTGTATGGTTATTTTCACTTAAAGACACAGTATTAACACTAACTCGTTGAGGAGAATTTGATGAAAAGAATTTCCATAAACCAACAGGACTCTGAATACAACAAGAATTCGCAGTTTGGAGCTGAATTAGTGAGAACTGTAACTGTCATATTGCTATTTTTAGTTGCGTTTTCTGCAACATCCTGCGCTAAGTCACCCACCATATCAGTTCACCCTAGATCTTTTGATTTGGGAACCGTTCGAGTAGGTGAGATTATCGAACTTACAACATGGGTCAAGAACACTGGTGAGAAGGATTTAATTGCAACTACAAGATCTATGTGTGACTGTATCTTGTTTTTCACCGATCTTCCAGACACAATATATCCTGGGGATAGTGCAATCATTTTCTTCAGCTATTATGTGCCCGATACAGCTGATACGAATGAGAAAAGCATTGTAATATCCTCCAACGATAAAAAGAACAAAATGATCCGTGTTAAAATTAATTCTTTTATAAAAAAGTCGAAGCTAACGAAAGCTGACTCGACAATTGTATTACTCCCATGGCAATCGAATAATCCAGAAATATCTGCAGAAAATAACAGAGTGTTAAATGAACTTCTGCCGTCTTTAGCTAAGGAATTCAATTTTAAACCTATGCCGTTTGAAATTCTAACCGACAAACTTTTTAACGATCCTTTGCAACGCACTAAACCACCCGAAGAACTTATGCGCAAATGGGCACTTCTCGAAGGCATACGTTGGATTATAGCATATCAGATTCGGATGTTACAAGACGGAAACGCGAGGACAGATTTCTTGCTTATCGATGGTCGATCTGAGTATCCCATTGTAAAGTATGTTGTTTCTCCAGTCGATGATTTATATGATTCGCTTTATACAACCTTAGAGAGAATTTATTCTAACTACAAAGGAGCAATGTATCAAGCGTTTATGTATGGGATGCAGACCAAATGGCAGAGACAGAGAAAAAAGATATTAGGTCTTCCACTTCCAAAGCTCAAACTCTTTGATATTCATACCAAGGAAGAGATTAACTTACACTCAGAAAAAGGCAAAGTTCTATTAATTCATTTATTCGGTCTCGATTGTGAGCATTGTGATGAGGAACTTGAATGGATGAATTCTTTTGCACAAAGAGTACCCGAAGATCTTAAGGTATGGGGAATTTCTGTCGATATAGGCATGGAGGAAGATGTTAAAGAATTTGTTAAGGATAAGAACTTGACATATAATATATTAATACCATCTCCGGACGAAAGCATAAGACTCGACATGCTGTATGGCGGTATTACACCGCAGACGCTTATCGTCGATCGGGAAGGCGTGGTTAGGGAATTCATTGTGGGATTTAACCAAAACATTGTTAAACAATTAGAGATGCAACTTAATAGAGCATTAGCTGAATAGCTCAGAAATAAAACCATTTTAAGGAGGGTCGCAATGCAAGGCTTTGCATGGATTATTGGTGCAATAATTTTAATATTGATCCTAAGCGCTATTAGAGTGCTTAAGGAGTACGAGCGAGGAGTTATTTTCAGGTTAGGGAGAATCGCCGGTTCGAGAGGACCAGGATTCATTGTCATTATTCCCATTATTGACAAAATGGTTAGAGTTACCCTAAGAACAGTCGTTTTGGATGTTCCTCCTCAGGATGTTATAACAAAGGATAATGTGTCTGTTGAAGTCAATGCTGTCGTGTATTTCAGAGTTATTGATCCTATCAAAGCTATTGTAGAAATAGAGAACTATTTATACGCGACGAGCCAGCTTGCACAGACCACTCTCAGATCAGTTCTCGGTGAGGCTGAACTCGACGATCTGCTCTCTAATCGAGAGGTTATAAATCAGAAATTGCAGGACATTATCGATCGTGAAACCGACCCATGGGGCATAAAGGTATCTATGGTTGAGGTTAAGCATGTGGATCTACCGGATGAGATGCGTCGTGCAATGGCAGCTCAGGCAGAAGCAGAGCGAGAAAGAAGAGCCAAGGTCATTTCTGCCCTGGGAGAATCTCAAGCAGCCGAGAAGCTTGCTGAAGCTGCGGAAATTATGTCCAAACAACCAGCTGCTCTACAGCTTCGATACTTACAAACGCTTAATGTAATAGCTGCCGAGAACAACTCAACAACAATTTTCCCAATACCAATGGAGATGTTTAAACCGTTCTTCGAGAAGATATTGAAATAATTCACAATCAGGATTCTCTCCGCCCGTTGTTGTCCAGAGGTTGCAGGATATTTATTAGTTTCCTGCAACCTAATTTTTTATCGATCATCACCCGACTCCGAATAAAGTCGAATTGTTTATTTACACCCCCTCACCCGACTCTGAATGACGTCGGAGTCACCCTCTCCCTAAGGAGAGGGTAAAGAAAAGAGAGCATCGCAGGTTTCCCTTTCTGATTGGGAAAGAAGAGGTTGCAAGGATAGTCGAGATAAATTTCTAAATCATTTTTTCCATATCCGTTACTAACTCAGGATAAAGCGGAAACGCTTCACAAAGTTCGAGAACTTTATTCTTAACATTTGCTATAACAGCCTCGTCCTCGATGTTGACCAGAATTTTATGGATTAACTGCGCAATTTCACGCATCTGCTCTTCTTTCATACCACGTGTTGTTACAGCAGGCGTTCCAATCCTCATACCACTTGTAATAAATGGCTTCTGTGGATCGAACGGAA
>JAUXEQ010000024.1 GCA_030620455.1 bacterium
AGAATTCCAATCTCCTCAGGTTCATTTGTAATCTTAGGTGGCTTATTAATTTACTTTGGACTCAAAGGTGAAAGTAAACCGGGAAAATGTACCAAAGGTTTCGCCAGAAGATTCTTATTGAATCCATTTCTAATAGGTTTGATAACCGGTCTTCAAATTTGTCCACCGTTTTTGCTCGCGATAGCAGCAGCAACATCGACAGGAGGTGCATTGAACGGGTTTATTATGTTTATTGGCTTTTTCTTTGGTACATCTTTATTCCTCATTCCTATAGCTTTTTTTGGAGCTATTTCCTCTGTCAAAATTCTAAGGAAAATCGCTGCTGTTATTGCCGTTGCTATTGGTGCGTGGTTCTTTATACAAGGTATTAATGGCTTGATAATGCACTTCTCTATCGGAACACCGGCTGAAAAGGCTGATTACTCCATTGTAGGTGTACCAGATGCAAAGGAGGTTATAATTGTATCTGAAAATTCCTGGGGTGATACATTGAAAACTCTACTTTCAGGTCATACTCGAGCTGAGACAATTGTTACAAATCCTGTTAGTGCTCTTGCCTTGGTTAATGATATTGATACATTAAGCATGGTTATTTGGTTTGTTGAATCGGATAATTATCAGGAACTTACCAAAAATATCGGTGTAATTGTATTAAGAAATTCATACAACAAAAAATCTCTCTTGCAATTCAGAGAATTTATCACTAATTATTATTTTAAACGAAAACATGGCAAAGGTTTTGCTTTTCAATGGGAAGCTCAATGAGAAAATATAAATATTCAAAAAGACGAAAGAAATCAAATAAGAAAACTGTTATCATTATTGCTGGTGGAACTGTTATTTTTCTGGGGATAATTGTAATCATTATGGCAGTGATAACCAATAAACATCGAATTCCCAAAAACGAATTTGAACCTATTGTCGAGTCGGATACGACCAAGTCTGAAATAATTGAAACTGCCATTTTACAAGCTGCACAAAGATTAGGAGTTCCAGAGAAATCCATTAACATAAATGAAAAATCGAGTCAACTTACAAATATTCAATTTGCTGTTAATAATATCTTACCGTCAGAATTTGTTAATTATCAAATCCAAAGTGCAATAAAAAATATTGGTGGAAAAATTCACGACGCTAAGGAAAAAGGCTGGGATGGAAGAGAACTCCAGATTTCCGTGGGAACCGACAATAAGATAACTCACAAAATAAAAATTCAACGAAAACCCAGAGCAGTTCTTGAGCCAGCTTTCGTCTCAATTTTTATTGAAAATTTTGGCAATACATCAGGAACATTGGCTAAAAAATTCTTCACACTTGGAATTCCTTTTACAGCATCAATTCTCCCAAATGGTCAATACACTAAGGATGTAATGAAAATTCTTGAGCAATATCCTCATGTTGAAAGATTTGTCAACCTTCCAATGGAACCGATGGAATACCCCAGAATAAACCCAGGCATCGGTACAATTTTAGTAAGTATGTCAGATAAAGAAATTGCACAGAGAACAATTGAATCTATAGAGAAAATCCCCGGTGCTGTGGGAGCTAGCAATTACATGGGTTCTAAGGCTACAGAGAATCCTAGGGTTATGTATCATGTTCTGAAAGTTCTGAAAAATTCAGAATTCATATGGATCGACGTCAATCCCTCGAATGAAAATGCCTATGCTGAAGTCTCTTCCCAAATCGGGCTTAAGCCACAAACTGTGGATATTCAACTGGATTCACCGAAAATGACTCGAGAAGAGATAGAATATAAACTATACAACTGGTGTCTTAATGCTCGATCGCAACCTGTCGTTATCATGAAAGGTCGTGCATCTGATACTCTTTATAAAATTCTCTCGGAAAACATTCCGATTCTTCAAAAATATGGAATTAATTTTATATGTTTAACAAAGGGCATTGAGCGAAGAAAACATGGCGTTGAGAGATCTAAGAATATATAGATTGCTTAGACCAGATTTGATTGAACTTCACGCAGAAATCGAATCAAGATTTGATGAGGAAACCGATGAGGAAATTCCCTATCCCCCGGAACTCGCATCTGAAAAAGTAATTAGGGATTGCTCTAAACTCCTTGCAAAATCAGATAACGTCAGAAATGTTAAACGTCTTTATACCGACCTTTTATTCCGAGAAACTGAGAATCCCACTGCTCTTGGAAGCGGAATTGCCATTCCTCACGTTCGAACGAATAATGTTAAAGACTTAACTATGTGTTTCCTTCGATACCTTAAAGGCGTAAATATGAAGTCTTTAGATGGAAAATCAGTTTATTTAGTCTTTGCCATAGTAACACCCCGGGAAGAAAATAGTTCAGACTATCAAAAGGTCTATAGAAAAATAATTAAGTGGATCCAGGTTCCTCAGTTCCGCGATGAGCTTATGACTGCCTGTAATTGCAGCGAAATTACTAAAGCTCTCAGGATGGCGGAATGAGCTTATGGAAAAAAAGTGCAGGTTATGCGTTAGGCAGAGGATTATCGTCTGGATTGGGATTTTTGCTCCTACCAGTTCTAACACGCCTTCTTACACCCGATGTTTACGGCACATGGCAAATACTTATGTTCTACGCAGCTCTTGTTATGGTTATTGCACAATTAGGAATGGATCAAGCGCTTTATAGATTTTACGTTTTAGATCGTGAAAACCGCGGCAAATATCTTTCAATAGTTTTCATAACAATCTTGCTTACATCCATTATCTTATTTCTTCTCACATTCATCACAAAATCAACAATTAGAACACTTTTAGTCGGTAAAACGATAAATGATTCGTTAATTGTCATAGCTTCACTATGGGGCTTGACCGATGCCTTCTTTTTTACAACACTTACCGTATTTCAATCCGAAGAAAATGTTAGGCTATTTGTAATATGCGAGTTTCTACGCGCTATTCTTGCATACGGTATGGCTATTACAGCGATTACAGCTGGCTATGGATTGCAAGGGCTCATGCTTTCGTGGATTATTTCAGCTTTTGCGGTGCTATTTCTGGTTGCTCCATTGATAATTAAAAGGCTTTCCAAACCCGGACATATTATTATGGTCTTTCCAATGCTTGCATACGGATTTCCATTGTCAGTAAATCTCTTAATCATAAGACTTTTTTCGTTCACCGATAGATGGTTGTTGGCTCGATTAGGTTCTTTAAATGCAGTAGGTGCATATTCCGCAGGATTAAAAATTGCTGTTATCGTGCAAGCTATACTAACACCAGTACGTCAGGCATGGTTAGCTAGAATTTTTATTATGTACAAACATGGAATCTTGAGAGATCGATTACCAAATCTTTGGCGACAGCTTGCAGGAGTATTAGGAATAGTAACAATAACAGTGGCGCTTCTATCCCCTGAAATATTCAAACTGATGATCGGACCTGGTTATGAAAGCGGCATGAAAATTGTTCCTCTTCTGGCAATTGCTTTTTTCCTCGATGGTCTTATGATTATTGCTGATGCAGGTATTTACGTAACGGGCAAAACAACACTTATCCCAACTTATACATTTATCGCTACGATTCTTAATGTTGTTCTCTGTATCTTTCTAATTCCGAAATTCGGAGAAATGGGTGCTGCGATTTCAGTTGTAGCATCATATTTTATTCTCTTTATTATGTTATACAAAGCCGGACAATTTCTTTATCCAGTGAAAATTCCTAAAACAAAAGTTCTTATCGTTATGCTTTGCATTGGTGTTGGAGCTTGGGTAGCAATAAATCTCTCAGAATTTCTAATAAGATTTGCTGTACTTTTAGTTCTTTATGCGGCGATAATTCTTAATACGAGTATCGATAAAGATATTGTAAAATTTATTAAGTCTGTAAAAAATGAGTGAGAAAATAATTAAAAATCTCAAAGAATTCCTTACTGGAAATTGGGTAATTCTTGGTATAGGTAATAGATTAAAGGGTGATGACGGTTTCGGTTCTATATTAGCCGAAAAGCTAAGGAATTTGACGCTTAACAAACATATTTTTGATTCCGGAATAGCTCCAGAAAACTTTTTACCAAAAATATTAAAAATTAATCCAGATAAACTGTTAATCATTGATGCTGTCTTGTTTAATTCTAAACCGGGAGAGATAAAATTATTTGATGCAAATGAAATTTCTTCTCCTTTTGCTTTAACACATGGACCAACAAATTTTTCACTTATGAAAACATTTCTTAAAGAAACAGAGATTAAGATCCTTGCTGTCCAGCCAAAAACGATGCAATTAGGGAATGATCTCTCCTCTGAGATTGCACAAGTTTTAGATAAAGTTTTATTTATCCTTGCCCAAATCATTAACGGAATATAAAATTTTATATAGAAGAACTAATGATTTTAATAAACAACATAGGAGAATTGTTAACCTCGGATACTAATCAAGGAAAACCGATCCGAGGTAAAACAATGAACAATCCAGGGATAATCCATGATGCAGCGATTGTAATAGAAGATGATTATTTCGTTGCTTTAGGACCTCGTCATGAGATCCTAAGTAAATACGAACACAAAATTGACAAGGAAATTTCTGCAAATAACGGTCTCGTAACTCCAGGTCTTGTTGATCCGCATACTCATGCCGTTTTTGCAGGAACAAGAGAGCTTGAATTCGAAATGCGAATTGAGGGTAGAAGTTATATGGAAATTTCAAAAGCTGGCGGTGGTATTTTAAATACTGCTCGACGCGTACGGGAAAGCAATGAAGATCAACTTGCTACAAATACTGCACAATATTTACAAACAATGATAAGTCATGGTATTACAACATGCGAGATCAAGAGTGGTTATGGTCTTTCTACCGAATCCGAATTAATGATGTTACGAACAATAGCCAAGGTTGCGGATAGAACTCCTATGGATATTATTCCTACATTTCTTGGTGCTCATGAGATACCTGAAAATTATCGTCCAGATAATAAAGCTGAATATATACAATTGATAATAAATGAGATGTTACCTATTGTTGTAAAAAAGAACCTTGCAAAATTTGTAGATATTTTCTGCGAGGAAGGTGTTTTCGAACTTGAAGATACAGAAATCCTTATAAATGCAGCACTCTCCAAAGGACTTGGTATAAAATTGCATGCAGACGAAATTCAACCAATGGGAGGTTCAGAACTCGGTGTTCTCTATAACGCTAAAAGCGTTGATCATCTCGTTGCCATATCAGAAAAGGGCATCGATGCGCTATCAAAAAGCAATACTGTCGCTACACTTCTACCGGGAACATCGTTCTTTCTCGCCTTGGGAAGATACGCACCTGCAAGAAAACTCATCGATTCTGATGCACTGGTTGCACTATCTACAGATTTCAATCCTGGCTCCTCACCCACAATGAATGCATCTCTGATTATGTCTATAGCTTGTTCACAGATGAAAATGACTCCTGCAGAATGTTTTGTAGCTTATACGATAAATTCCGCAGCAGCAATTGGAATGGATAATATTCTTGGTAGTATCACGCCTAACAAACAAGCAGATTTAGCTATATGGGATGCTGACAACTATAGACAAATTCCATATTTTTACGGTGAAAATTTGGTCTCAAAAGTTATAAAAAAAGGTTCCATAATAAAAATTTAGGTTTTTCGTGAAACATTTATACAAAATAATTATACTAACTGTACTACTCAATGGCTGTTATTACACATTTTCTGACAAACCGTTTCCTCAGATTAAAACCATTTACGTAACTCCTTTTCAAAACAACACATCTGAATACGAATTAGCTGCAATTGCAACAGAAAAGCTTACAGAAAAAATAGAAAATTCAAGTTCTTACTCCATAAGTACATCAGATGAATGTAATGGAATACTAACCTCAACTATAACAAACTATGAACGTAAAGTTAACACATTTGATGAATATGAAAATCCAATCGATTTTATTATTAGAATTGGAGCAAAGGTAACTCTCAATGAGAAGAACATAGATAAAAAATTGTTTGAAGAGAATTTTGAGGGGTTGTCAATTTTCATCTCTGGCGGTGATGAAATGTTGGCTGCAGAAAAAGCAATCGATATATTGGTTGACAATATCTATGACAAATTAAAGGGTGGATAATGATGAGAAAGTTTGTTTTATATATAATATTAATGCTTTCATTCGGGCTTTGTTTTGGTGATAGATTTTTCGCATACCAAGAACACCAATACGAAAAAATTCTAAACGGAATACCCGAACACCCACTTAAAATTAGAAGGGATACCGTTATCAATCGACTGAAATCCTTTCACAGTGGGCAACAAGCAGAAATAATTGGATTTTTAGAAAATCTTATGTCATCTGGTCAGGTATATTCCTTTGAACCTTTATGGATTGCAGATATTATTATTTTCCATACCAATATTGAAACATACGATTACATACGAGCAATTTACTCAAATTATTCCTTTTCAATAGATAACTTACAATACGCCGAGATTTCTGATATCCTATCAACTGATGAAATTCTGTCACTACCTCCTGATACAGTATATTGGAATTTAGATTCACTAGATATACCTATTGTATGGAAAACATACGGCAGCTATGGCAGCGGTGTATTAGTTGCAACACTCGACACCGGTACTGAACCATGGCACAAGGAATTCTCAGATAAAATTTGGAACAATCCGAAGGAAGGAATAGTTTATGATAGCACCGACGCAGATACTAATGGCTATATCGATGATATTTGGGGATTCAATTTCTACGATACAACTTCACACCCATACGACGATCGGGGTCATGGCACACATGTTTGTGGCACAATTCTCGGAAAACATGGGATTGGTATAGCTCCAGATGCTGATATTTTATCGGTTAAGGTTCTCAATCACAGAGGACGAGGATACCCCTCGGATGTCTGGAGAGCCACGCAATATGTTACTGCAATGGATGCTCAGGTAGCCAATTATTCTATTGGATGGCGTGACACAAGCACAGTAATTCGCAATGCGTGGCGAACAGTCATGAAAAACGCAATTACTGCAGGTTTAATTATTGTTGTTGCAGCTGGTAATGAAGGAGGAAGATACGGTGCTCCAAGAAATTTAAGACTACCGGGTGAAGTACCAGAAGTTATAACAGTCGGCGCTGTCGATACGATTCTTAATTTAGCACCTTTTTCAAGTGTTGGTCCTGTCGAATGGCCAGATTACACGTACCCATCAGGATTACTGAAACCCGATATTGTAGCCCCTGGTGTTTCAATCTACTCAGCATGCCCTTCGGGTAATTATTATCTATCGAATGGTACATCGATGGCTGCTCCTCATATTACAGGCATATGTGCACTGTTAAAGCAATTCTATCCCGAAATAACTCATGATGAGATAAAAGCAGCAATTGAATCGTCCGCAGTGGATAAAGGACCTTTTGGAAAAGATTCGCTTTACGGTAGCGGACTTGTCGACTTATTTGAAGCCTATAATGAAATTGGAGATTGGAACGAAATTGATTGGTCTTCCACAAAAAAAGGCACACTGATTGTTGAACCTTTTTCCCTGAGATTTTTTGGTGATTCTGGCACAATTAGACTTCCGGATTCAAGCGAAAGATTAATTTTCTTTTGTGAGAATTATGAACCTGAAACAGTCAATTTTAATCCTTCCGAAACTCTATATTCTTTTTCTCTATCTGCAGCAACAGAATTTGTCATTTATACAGGAATAATGGATTTCGAAACAGGTGATCCTATCGATGCTATGGTTATATTCAATGACGACACTGTTGAAGTCGATGGTTTCGATGAAATATCTATTGCTAACTTTCCAACAATGGTTTGGGCAACCGCAGAAGGCTATTCAATGGATTCATTTTCGATTGATACCGATGATGAATGTTTATTTCTTTTTTTACATAGCTGCATAAATTTTGAGGATGCAGTATTTACCGCTCATACTGGCGACTGGGAATGGGGTGATCCTACTTCTGGGCCAAAGGCTGCAAGAAGTGGTGACAATCTCTGGGCTACATCTCTGGCAGATACGTATTCAAATTCTTCAGATTCATGGCTTAAAAGCCCTTGGTATGATGTAGATTCTTCAGCAGCGCTTTTCATATGGCAATGGTTTTACAGCGAGGCAACCAAAACCGGTTTCTGGGATGGTGGAAATGTCTCTGCAAATTTCGGGGATGGATGGGAAGTTATCTATCCAATAGGCGATTATACATGTTGGCTGGATGATTATAACAAAGTTATGCCATGGCAAGCTGCATTCTCTGGTGTGAATATGGGTAATCAATGGCACCAACGGATTTTTGATCTTCAAATTGCTGAATCTTGCTCCGTAAGAATAGGCTTTCATTTTTCCTCTGATGATAATACACCATACGACGGTTGGTACATCGATGACTTTTGTCTTGCAAAAAGAACTGTCAGAGAACCTATTATAACCGACATAATAATAAACAGAGACACAGTATGGGCTTTGGCATACGGTGTAAGCGCTTCGTTAGCTGAAATCGAACTGAATATTGGAGACACTCTCGACTTGGCAATGGATCAGCTAAGTTGCGATACATTTATGATAATACTTACAGGTGATCCTGGAGATACTATTACTTTTCAAGTCAAAGCTACTGACGAAGATGGCAGAACTGATACGCAACCACCTGAAACCACATTAATTGCTATAATCCCTCCTGTGAATATTATTGAAGCGAAAAATGTAAATAAAACATTTAACATAAAACAACTTGGTAACACAATCGTATTTCAAGGGGAGAATGCATTAATTGAAATTTTTGATACGCGTGGTAGAAAAATTTTCGAGAAAAAAATTACTAAAAATGAAATATTATCTTGGCAACCTGAAATTTCAGGTATATATATAATCAGAATCAAAGATAATTCGTCAATTATTACAAGAAAAGTCAAATTCATTAAATAGGAGATTATTATGAAAAAAATTTCACTTGTTTTAGCTCTAATTATTCTTGTTGGATTTTCCTATGCCTCATTCACGTTAGAGTGGCTCTATCCTCTTTCACCCGCAGAAAAAGATTCATTTAGGTTCACATATGATCGTCTACTCTACGGGGCAAGTGCAGCCTTAGTTGACCTTCCAGGCGTGAATTCAGTAGGCTCAGATCCAAACAATTGGCTTGAAATTGTAGTTGGAAGCGATGAGATTTGGAACTTTGAGGACCCAGAGGATACCTTATCCAATGGGTTATGGCGATGTCTCGATGGACAGGGAAATCTCGAGTGGTCTATAGGTACTAAAACAGATGAATCAAGAAGTTCTGTGGCGATTTGCGATTTTTATGGTGATGATGGATTTCCAGATATCATAGGTGGTACAACAAGTGGTTGGTGTGTTGAAGCTATGGACAGATTTGGCAACTTCCTATGGACATTTCCTTCACCACCAGTAATATCGGGACCATTTGCATGGCACTCATCTCCTGCCGTGGCTGATTTCCTTACGCGACCACCGGGTTTGGAAATTATAATAGGTTGTAATGCATACAATCTTTTGGCTGCTATATCTCACTGGGGCGTGTGGTGTTTTCAGGCTGATCCCTCTGACAGTGTGGATGAAGGTATTATTTCCCCCGGTTGGGCAGATTATCCAGCACCCCATTCTCCAGGTGGCGTCGATGGTACAGATTGGGATGTTATGTGGTATCGGGAAACTAATGCACCAATAATTTCAACTCCGTGTGCTACTGATATAAATAGCGACGGTCTATTGGAAATAATCATTGGTGTAGGATATTCAATCGGTATACCTTTTGGATCCGACGATGGAAAAATCCTCTGCCTTAATGCCCAAAACGGTTCGATTTTATGGTCGGTTCAAACTGACAGTCATGTTACTGCTTCCGCTGCCGCAGGCGATCTCGATTCCGATGGCGATATCGAAATTGTAATTGGATCACTCGATGGAAAGTTATATTTCATCGATGGCGATGAAAATGCTAATGGAATAATAGACCCATCAGAAATGGCAATTTATACAGGATCGGGCTGTATTTATTCCTCACCTGCAATCGGAGATGTTGATGGTGACGGCAAATACGAAGTCGTAGCTGCTGTCGGAGACGGTAAATTAGGTTCATTTACTTACGATGTCGCTGGTGATAGTGTTATTGTAGAATGGTTAATCGACCTTGGTGATTCAATAATTTCCTCACCTGCTCTTGCTGGAGCAGCTAGGGATATTAAACCGTGGACGCATTTCAGAAAAAATCCTGAAAGAACAGGATTATACATCCCTACAGGATTTAAACTACATATATATATTACAGCAGATAAAAGTGAAGTCTGTAGCACATGTAGCACAGGATTTAGAAACAGTGGTTATTTATTTGATATTTCTGGGGATGGTGAAATACTTGACAGCGTTAGATTGGGCAAAACAGTATTCACATCACCCGTAGTAGCCGACATAGACAAGGATTGCGAGCTTGAACTGGTTATAACTGGTGCAAATTTCGATACAACTTCACCCTCTTTAGATGGTCCGGATACAATATTTTGCTATAATACCGGTTTTATTGTTGAGGGATGTGAAAATCTTGTTAAACCTCATATAGCTGAGGTTTCCACGGAAGGCTGTTCTCTAATTTACACTACTGTATGCGTTTATGATGAAAATTCGCATTATATTCGAGGTTTGGAAATAAATAACTTCTTTTTTACAGAAAACGGTGGTCCAATAATGCCTCCCAGACTTACAATGCTCAATGAATGTCCACCGGAAACTCAATTCGTCGACGTAGTGTTTTTGTTTGATCTATCAGGCAGTATGGACGACGAAATAGCACTTATGAGAGCTCATGTCCCAGAATTCGTTAACGCTATTACAGATGTGGATTATAGAATAGCAATTGTAAATTATAATGGTTGTCCAACAGAACCCTCAGGCATATGGGCAATTGTGAAAACTTCATTTACAGGTCCCACTGCCTGCGATTTAGACCTTGTATCTGGTCCAGACATTTGGGCACATGATTCCGTTGAATTTGCGTGTCTTTTCGATGCATGTATGGAAATGTTTGCTTGGCCATGGACTATGAGAGGTTCTGGTTACGAGGATCAATATGGGGCTATTGCAAGAGCTAATGTATTTTTAACTTATAGACCTTATGCAAGAAAGGTTTTCGTTCTCCTAACCGACGAAAGACCTATCGTTC
>JAUXEQ010000169.1 GCA_030620455.1 bacterium
AGGTATTCAACTTGTCGAGGAGGAAACAGGTGATGTATATGATGTTTTCGGTTTATTGCCGACTTATCCTTCGGCATGGGAACGGGCTTACCTTGGCTGGGAAAATGTGGTCACATTAGATGAACCTATTGCCGATTTCGAGCTCTATGCGTGCGAAATTCCCTTACGTCCGAGCAAAGCTACAATTACAAAAATCGACATCGATGAATTCGAATATTTCCTTATAGAAAATCGTCAGTCAGAACCGTGGGATGACATTTCCAATGTAGCAATACGTCAAGACTCTATCACCGGTGTTATAATGGGGATTCAATATAACGACGAATTCATTGGCGCATATGATTTCGCCCTACCGGGTGCCGGAATTCTTATATGGCATGTGGATGAAAAAGTTGCATACGGTGATTTTAACAATAATGGTATCAATAATTTTCTCGACAATACACTTCAATGGGATTGGGAGAGAAGATTCATCGATCTTGAGGAAGCCAGTGGCATTCAGGGCTTCGACCTTTGGACGAATTATTTTGGGGAACTGAACGACTATTATAGATACTCATCCCAAAGATTCGATCCTTACACAACTCCAAATTCGGACAACAATTTTGGCGGTAGAACAGGAATCTCTGTATTTGATTTCTCCAGATCCAGCATAATAATGACTTTTTCGTTCGATTATGAGGGACCTCGATTGGATTGGCGTTCAACCGTGGGATATCCAATTTTAACATCCCCGTTGCTGGTGGACTTGAACAACGACGATAGTCTGGAGATACTCGCTCAATCTCACGGCTTGTTATTTGCATGGAACAACGACGGAAGCTTTTTCGTCCCAGGATCTGATATTATTCAATTGATTATTTTCAATAGTGAGACAATATATGTTCCCATACCGTTGGTTTATAATTTTGAAGTAAACATCACAGAGCCAAAAGCTGGAGATATCGATGGAGACGGTCGAATCGACATTGTTCTGGGAGATGAACTTGGTCGAATTACCGCCTTGAATCCTGAGACGAGTTTCACAAGGTTTAGCATCAAACCCGGCTTCCCAATTTACATCGATTATAAAGTTATAATTCCACCAACGCTATACGATATCGATAATGATGGCAAAGACGAGATAATTGCAGCTAACAATATAGGCAGATTAATTGTTATTAAAGAAGATGAGATACTATGGGAATATGAGCTTGGTGGTTTTCCAGTCGGTTTATTCGGTCTTCCTGATGGAAGAATAATCGCAGTCGCTCAGCAAAAATTAGGGCGTGTATTTTTGTTTTCAGCCGATGGAGAATTATTGAAACGATTCGATCTACCTGTTGGTGACCTCCAAGTTCCAGCGATTGCAATGTCGGAAACCGAAACTCTCATTATTCTAACATCCAGACAGGGAAGAAGTTCCATTAATTACAATATATTTTTCGGTTCAGGAAAACCTGTGCCTTTTGGTGAATCCAATGGTCAACTTGTTATAGTGAATCTTAGCGGGGAAATAATTGAACCGTATCCTGTAGAACTTGCAGCTTCTTCTTCCGGTCCAGTTCTTAGTAATGAAGATGATGGTTTGAGAATATTTTTTACCACAGACTCCTCACTGTATTGTTATCACCTCAATGGCTCACTTTGTGAGAATTTCCCAGTAGAATTCAGGAACGACGTTTTACGGGATTCCCCGATAATTATCGACGTAAACGATGATTCCAACAATGATATATTAGTTTCTTCAGAGGAATCCAAAATTTATGCGGTTAACATGAAAGGTGAAATACTAAACGATTTTCCTATAGCATTAGGAACAACAATAAGCACACCCTCGGCAGGGGATATTGATAACGATGGAGTAACGGAATTAGTGCTGAGTTCTTTCGACGGCGTTCTGTATGTTTGGGACGAATTAGGAAAGGAAGTAGTCTGGCCATCATTCTGGTATAATGTCGGTGGAAACAGGATATATGAATTCGAGGATAGAGAAATCGAGCCGAATGCAGGAGCTAAGCTTATCCAGTCATTCTACAATTATCCAAATCCTGCAAGGGATATTACGTATTTTCGTTTTAGGCTTAATGAAGATAAAGACGTTAGAATTAAAATTTTCGACGATGCCGGGAATATGATCGATGAATTAACCGATAGAGCACATGCTGGCTTGCCTTGCGAAATTCTTTGGCGCACAACAAAAGTGGCTTCTGGGGTCTATTGGGCTATTATCGAGGTAGACAATAAAACTATCCGAAAGCCATTCGTTATTGTTAAATAATCCTTACAATGCCCTCAAAGACTAAAATAGCGATAATAACCGATAGAGATTATTTCCACAGGATCGATGCTCTTCTCCGCAGGAAATTTGGCAACCCTGACAAGTCATACCTCGATCCCACGGCATCTCTTGTAAAGGGAATATTATCTCAAAACACCACCGATGTCAACCGTGACAGAGCTTTTGTAAATTTAATGAATACGTTTCAAGATTGGCAAGATATTTTAAATTCTGACGAAAAACTAATTGCCGATTCGATAAGGATTGCAGGTATGTCCAACCAAAGAGCCACTCGAATTAAGAACTTATTACACTGGTTAAAAGAACAAAACAAAGGCGAAATAGACGCAGAATTCCTATTAAATATGGAACCCAAATTGGCAATGGATAAATTGCTCAAATTGCATGGGATTGGAATAAAAACGGCATCTGTATTCTTATTATTCTGTTGTGGTGCGCCATTTTTCCCTGTCGATACTCACATAAAACGTTTAATGGTCAGATTTGGTGTTTATCCCCGGAAAACCTCTGCAGAACGAATGATTATCGAGTTATCCGAGATAATTCCCTCCGAATTACATTACAGACTTCACTTGAATTTGATAACTCTTGGAAGAGAAATCTGCAAAGCTCGCAATGCACAATGCAAAATATGCCCATTAGATGAAGTTTGTAACAAATGTCTTAAATGAGTTAATAATTTTAGTATAACTTATGTCGGTTTACGTTCAGTTTAAGAGCTATAATGTTTCGAAAGAAGCTAACTTTTAGGCTTGCATTTCAGATTCTTCAGACAATATTATATGAAAATTAGGAGTTGCAAATGAGGATAAAAGAGCATCCAATTCTTGAGTTTCCGTGGATGAAAGAAGGCGAAAAACCAAAACTTGTTAGTTTCATTTTCGAGGGACGAACAATGCACGGCTATGACGGTGAACCTATTTCCGCTGCACTTCACGACAACGGTGTTAAAGTGCTTAGATATTCCATACGATTTAAGAGACCGAGAGGTTTCTTCTGTGCAATCGGTAGATGTTCCTCATGCCTTATGAATGTTGATGGTATACCTAATATTAGAACATGTATTACTCCGCTACGTGAAGGCATGAATATACAGAAACAAGTGGGGAGAGGTAAAATCTTTAATCGAGGAAAATAATTCAGTTGTCAACGATCAATATTGGCAGATTATAACTTTTAGAAAAAGCGTAATACATCGATAAAAGTCGTTTATCAAAATCGAAATTTGACATTAATAACTTATCAGTTAGGAGGTATGAGATGAAGAGGATATTAAAATCAAACAACAAAACTTCTTGTTGTACATCAACTGTAAAAAAACATAATGGTACATTTATAAGTGCTTTCTTGGTTTTTGCAGTAATTCTTACGATTTTAAGCGGGATTATTAGTCCAATTTCTGCAGAAGTCCCAACTGCGGAGAAAAAACGAGGAGCAGAAAGAGCACAAACTCTCGATAAAGTCCTTTCTAAAGTGAAAGTTCTATATGTAATTCCTCCCGGCAATTTTCAAGACAAGGAACTCTTTGAAACAAAGAAATACTTAGAATCGAAAAAAATTGAGTCCACAATCGCATCCACTGATATAGAGGAATTTAAGGGTATGGAAGGTGGAAAGATCACTCCCGATATTTTGCTATCTAAAGTCGATTTAAAAAATTATAAGGCGATAATTTTTATAGGTGGTACGGGTGCAAAAGCGCTTTTTGACAATGAAGGTGCTCATAAATTAGCTGTGGATTTCGCAAAAGAAAACAAAATAGTAACGGCCATTAGTCTTGCGCCTGTTATTCTGGCACGTGCTGGGGTTCTTAAGAATATTAGGGCTACAGTATCTCCTTCCGGTAAAGAAGAACTTATTAAGGGCGGTGCAAGATATGTAGACAAGGATGTTGTATCCAATAGAAGGTTTATTACAGCTAACGGTCCTGACGCTACACAGTCTTTTGCTAAAGCTATTGAGAAAAGAATAGCACGAGAAGAAATGTTTAGTCCAAGATTTCGCAAGAGTATCATGCCTGTTGAATAACCAAACTTAAAGACTTGCTTTCTTATAATTAGTTATATCGTCGATTCTACCCTCATTTTGCGTTACTTGCGAAATGAGGGTTCTTTATGCGATTCTTCTTCACAATTTCCAGTCACAGTTTGCATTTGTGAGTTTCTTTGTTA
>JAUXEQ010000126.1 GCA_030620455.1 bacterium
CATTCATCGACAGTAGTGTGCTAATCGGCGATGGTGTGGAAATTGCCGAACACGTGATAATTCGCCAAAATGTGAATATTGTAGATGATGTCTATATAGGTACTGGTGTTGTTGTCGAGGGAGATACAACAATCGGCGCAGGAACCAAAATCTTTCAATATTCTGCCATTGGACTACCACCTCAAGATCTCAAATACTCGGGAGAACCCACTAAACTCCAAATTGGCAAAGGAAATACAATCCGCGAATTCGCTTCCATTCATCGCGGAACTATAGGCGGCAACGGTGTTACTACTATCGGAAACAACAATCTTCTTATGGCTTACGTTCATGTGGCGCACGATTGTATTTTAGGAGACAATCTCATTATCGCCAACGCTGCCCAGCTTGGTGGTCATGTAATAATAGAAGACAAGGCAGTTATCGGTGGACATTCTGCAATTCATCAATTTATACATGTGGGTCGATTGAGCATGGTTGGTGCTTCATCCCTCGTATTACAGGATGTTTTACCCTTTGGTCTTGTTCATGGTATACCAGCAAGATTCGTAGATATTAACCGTATCGGTATGCGAAGAAATGCCTACACATCCGAAAGTATAAATTCTGTTCATATTGCTACTAAAATAATAGCAAGATCTAGACTCTCTCTTCAAAACGCTGTTGACCAAGTTAAGGAAAAATTACCCAAATCGACCGAAGTAAAAATATTATTAGAATTTATTGAGAATCGAAGCAATCGTGGTATCTTGAAAGGCAACCCTAAGAATGTCGACGAATTACGATATATATAAAACCAGATTCCTAAGCTTTGATCTCGAGATGACCGGGCTTAACCCGTATGATGATTCAATAATTGAAATTGCCGCAGTACCTCTTTTGGGTAATAAAATTGAAGAGCCATATTTTTTCTCTCCATTACAACCGTATTCATTAATAAGCAGTGAAAGCAAGAAAATACATGGTCTAAACGGTAGCAAACTATTGGATGCACCTCCTGCAGAGGTCGTTATTCCTGAGTTCTTCAGATTAGCAAAAGGTAGAATCCTTTTAGGACAGAACCCAGGATTAGACATCGCATTTCTCTGGCAGGCAGCAAAGAAAATCGGTGATATCCCACCTGAGGAATGGGCTATCGACATCACCAAAGTTTTTAACTATATTTATAAGAATACAGGAAAATTATCTCTTGAGACCATGGCTAAAAGATTTGAGATAAGGGTTTCACGCACAATTCATAACGCTCTCGAGGATACAATAATTGTTGCAGAAATTTTTCAAAAAATTACTCCTATGCTTTACAAGCACCATATAAGAACTCTAAATGATTTAATTACAGTAGGAAAAACCACTATGAAAAGGCATTGATGTTCTTTAAAATCTCCAAAATCAAATTCAAGCTCCTTATCCGATTGATAATGCAAAAGGGATTTGAGCACTGGGCAAAAACTTCGGTTGCTGTATTTGTTATTGGTGGCTTTTTTTATGGTGTATACTTCATTTTCTATAAAATATTCAAGTATCTAACCAGTGTTCAGGACATTGGCTATGCTCTTTCAGATAGATTGATCTCACTGGGATTTTTAGCATTCTTCACTATGCTTTTAATTAGCAATATTATCAGTTCTATTTCAACACTTTTCCGTTCTCGGGAAACAAGATATCTTATGGCTACCCCACTCAATAAAAATCAGGTTTTTTGGGTTCGTTTCATAAACAATTTCTTTTTTTCATCCTGGGCTACTTTAGTTATTGGTCTTCCAATGGCTATATCCTATATGGTAACAAATACTATGTCAATCTGGTATATAGTATGGGTTTTTGGCGCTCTTATGCTATTTTTAATAATCCCTGCATTTATCGGCAGCATTATTTCTATGCTACTTATGCCTGCAGTCAAGAAATTATCTTTTAAATGGTCTGTTGTAACATTAATTGGTATAACATCTATCATTGCATACTTTTACGTAAGATCAAATCTGTCCGGTGGTTTGATGTTTAATGTGCTTGGTGATATGACAATGTTAAACTACTATTTTCGGCAGCTAGGCAGTCACCGTACACCATTTTTCCCGCATATCTGGTTTACAGAAATTATAAGTGCATTAAGGCAAGGACAAAGTATGCGAGCTTTTCTATTCACCTCAGCTTTGGCTTCAACGACTTTTTTTGGCTTTTTTATTACCGATTATGTGTCAAAAAAAATCTTCCAAACATCTTTCGAAGCTGCTGAAACTATGACTCATAAGAAACATAGTAAATCCACAAGTTTACATAATTCCAGACTTTGGCGGTTATTATCTTTTTTTAAACAGGATGTTCGTTCTTTATGGGTTAAAGATATAAAACTTTTCATTCGAGATCCAAATCAATGGTCACAATTTGCAGTACTTTTAGTTTTACTGGTGCTCTATCTCGTAAACCTGAAATTTATACCCTCAAAAATTACAAGTACTTATCTTAGAACTGTAATTGCATTCGCCAATTTTGCATTCTGTGGATACATACTCGCAACTTTATCGGTAAGATTCGTCTATCCAGGTATAAGCATGGAAGGGAAAAGCCTTTGGTCATTGGCAACTGCGCCTATTGGGCTAAAAAAATTATTTTGGGAGAAATATACTTTATCTTTCGTAACTTTTATTATCATAGCAGAGATTATTGCTGTAATTTCCAACGGCTTACTTTCTCAGAGCAACTTAATGACTATTATAACTGCGATAGGGATATTTCTTATGAGTATCGCATTAGTCAGCTTGAATATGGGACTCGGCATACTCTTCCCAACTTTCGAGGAGTTAAATCCAATGCGAATAGCAAGTTCCGGTGGCGGAATGATTGCAGCTCTTCTTTCGTTAGTTTATGTTGGACTAACTGTAATATTATTAGCTATGCCAACATACAGGTACATTTTATTCGTAACCTCTGGGAAACAACTTCTTGTTGTAGAGATTGTAACTATGGTAGGATTATTAATTATCTTGAATTTAATAACAATAATACTTCCTATAAAATTAGGTCTGAAAGCAATAGATAAAAGAGAATTTTAGTTAACAAAACCTTAGATACATCGCAAATTTTCAAATCTCTTAATCTTGGTAAACAAATTAGAACAAGCTGTAAAGCAGCAATCGGGATAATCAAAAATGATATTTAAGAGGAAACTTTGGATTTAAATTTTCAATTATGAATCATATCAAAGCAAAAGAAAAATATACAGTAGTCCAAAACAAGATTCTTAGAACCAATTTATAAGCACTAAACCATAAATATTCCTCTTCCTCAGTAAGAGGAATTAATTTTTTCAAAGTCACGAACCAACTTATACCCTCAAAGAATTACTCCATGGAATCAGAATTAATAATATTCCTTATATTTACCATGTGATTCTAATAGGACTTTTCCAACGCCCATACTTCTCAAGCGATAATTGGATACTCCAATAATAACCGCAGCAAGTCCATGCGCTGCAGGCCAAAGAGCCAAAGAAATCGAATAAACGCTTATTCCCATGTAAGAAGCGATTGCAGCTGATATGCAAAAAGCTATGAAAGCAACAAAAATATATCCAGTCAATCTCAACATTGAGTGTTCCGGTTCAACAGAAATAGCTTTCTTGGGACGTTTGTAAGCCTGCCACATAACAAAGAAAATCGTTGCCTCTAACAGTAAAACAACTAACGCAATAACAGATAAATATGGCATGAAATCTAACTCCTCCTCCACACTCCAGACATACGCGGAACTCTCTGATTCATAGATCATCATTCCAAACCCAGCGATAACAATAAAAAAAGGAACCATCCACCAAAAAATCAATCGAACAACGGTACGCTGAGCATCGAGCCATATTTTCTCTTGTTCCTGAGTTAGCCGAATTAATTTTTCCGGATCATAAGCCATACCATATTACCTCCCGGCTTTAAGCTTCAATTCAAACAATAATAATCTTACTCTCCATTATTAATTATTAACATTATATTATTTTATCCAACCTTTATTATTATTCTTAGAATAATTTTAATAATGATTAACTTACATATAAATAAAAAAGGTTGAATTTAAAAGATTCATATTTATAATAAGTGGTTTTATTATAATAGTAACATAAATAGGAAAAATGAATCAAAACTTTTACAAATTCAGTTTTTCTGGTATCCTCATCTTAATAATCCTTAATGCAACAGCTATAGCTCAAACTCCATCATCCCCGAACTTCAATCTGATTTGGAAAACCATCGACGCTGGCGGAAATGAAGGTGATGATATTACATCCGAATCTTTTAAACTCTCAAGCGTAGTTGGACAACCTACTGCGCATGATAGCATTTGGTTAACCGGAACATATTACCTAAGTCATCCAGGATTTAGAAAAGTTGATCTGGATTGGCGTATCCCATTAACTCATTTCTTTGGCGATGTTGCTACTTATGATTCTATTGCTACAGATTCAATTTTTGTAGAATGGACAGGCATCGACACCACACTTGAAGAAGGTTTCGGATGGGGCATCTGGGTTTATGATATTCAGTACAGAGAAGGTCCTTCTGGATTCTGGATAGATATTCTATCCAGTGTTAGCGACACTAATTACTGGTATTCAGGTATGAAGGACTCAGTTTGGTACTATTTTCGCGTTAGAGCACACGATCTTGCTACTAATGTGCCAAATTGGGATACAAGTATCACATATGTCGCATTCGATTCTGTTCTCTGCTGGTTAACTCAATGGCTTTTAGTAATAAAAACCAACTTTTTAGGTGGTGTTATTATTGTTGATGGCTCAATCGAAACCTCTCCATATGAGGAATACTTTTCTTTCACAACTACAAGGACAATTGCAGCGTATGATTCGATTTATAGCGGTGATTCAATACGATATATCTTCCAACAATGGAATGATAGTGACACTTCTCATACACGCACTATTACTGCAACCAGCGATACAGAGTTCATTGCAGAATACTTTACGCAATACAGACTAATTGTTGCTAATCCCGACGGTTACGATACACCAGATCCCGACACTGGGAGCTACTGGTTCGATGAAGGAAAATTTGTTGAAGCTGAGATTACAACTACACCAGTTGTCGCAACTGCTGAATCAACAGCCTACTGTATTGGCTTTTATGGCAGTGGATCGGTTCCCGATTCCGGTTTTGGTTCAAGTGTTACATTTAACATCGATGAACCATCGGAATTAACTTGGAGGTGGAGTGTTGTTCCAAAGG
>JAUXEQ010000110.1 GCA_030620455.1 bacterium
AACTATATGCAACCGGTTCACTCGAATCCGTTGCAGATCTTATTTTTGAAATCGAGGATATGAATGAAGCTGTTGCACCGAAAAAAATTCTTCTAACCAGGTCAAAAAAGAATTACGACTTACAGTTAATTCTGGGTCTATATAGATTTTTCAAAGCTTTGGACACAACATCGGTTGCATCTTCAAAATAGATGCCTCCAAAATCCAACAAAAACTCAGATAACATTCACAATGGCAATGCAAAGATTTGTGGATTCTTATACTTTGTAGGATTTATTTGAGTGTAGTTTTTAGCACAATTTAAAGACAATTTTCATTAAAAATAGCATGAACAATTTGCATAAAATACGATAAGAGATTCTCTATCTAATCCTATTTATAACTTAGCACACTGAAATTTAACTGTCAACCATTCTAAGAAATTCCGCAGCAGTTTCTGGTGGAGTTGGGTTAATATAGAATCCTGAACCCCATTCGAAACCCGCCACTTTGGTTAAGCGTGGTATAATTTCCAAATGCCAATGCCAATCATACGGTAAAGTTTCCCAATAAAATGGTCTACCCGGTCTATAAGAAGTATTAGGAGAGGTATGTATTATGAAGTTATATGGAGGATCGTTAAGAGCTACTCGAAGCCTGTGCAGAATATTCTTAAGAGCTTCACCGAAAGCCATTAAATCCTCATCACAAGTCTTTGAATAATCGTGAAAGTGGTATCTCGGCAGAAGCCAAATTTCAAAGGGGAATCGACTTGCAAACGGACATAAAGCTATAAATTTCTCTGTGGTAAATACAATACGCTTATGAAGAGCCAACTCCTGATTAATAATATCGCAGAAAAGACACCTTTCCTTCTCTCTGTAGTGCTCCTTAGCGGAATCCAATTCAGTGGCAACAGTTCTGGGTGTTATTGGTGTAGCAATAAGCTGAGAATGAGGGTGAGCCAACGATGCTCCCGCAATATCTCCATAGTTTTTAAATATCTGGACATACCTAAGTCGTTTATCTTGATGAAGATCGGCAATCCTATCTCTATATGCTTTTACTATATCAAACACATCCATAATATCCATTTCCCCCAAATGAGCACAATGTTCTGGAGTTTCAATTATTACTTCATGTGCTCCAATCCCATCCATAAGGTCATATATTCCCAAACCTCTTCTGTTAAGATTCCCCTCAACTCTCAGAGCTGGAAATTTGTTAGGTATTATTCTCATTTTCCAGCCCGGTGTATTAGGCTTGCTATTATCAGGTCTTAGTGCGAAAATTTCAGGTGGCGTCTTGTCTTCGTTACCGGTACAAAATGGACATGAAGCCAAAGTACCTTTCCGCGATGTTACTTCAATATCGGCAAAATCCTTAGGTCGTTTACTTCTACCGAGTGCGATAATTACCCATCTTTTCTGAACTGGGTCGTGTCTGAGTTCCGACATTAGTGCCTCCTATTGGGCATTATGTTGTATTCTAAAATATTTATCTGAGGTTTTCATTACAAGCTTTTTAGCAACAAGAGCATTAAGAGCCTCATCAACCTTTGATTCGTCGATTCCTAATACATTAGCAATATTGCTTACTTGTTCAGGTCGACGTTTAAGTATATCGAAAATCGTATTAGCTAAATTCGCAATTTCTAACGCTCTTGGGGAAGGCGGCGAAAACTTGCCTACTACACGACATTTTGGACCAAACAATTTGCAAGCTAATTTTATCTTATCTTCATCGGGTGGCACCACCCATTTTTCTGCAGGTGGACGAACTGGTGTATTAATATCAATATACGACAATGGTAGTGAATACAAAAACACTGCTAACTTTTTTAATTGCTCTACCGAGTCGTTAACTCCTTCAACTAACATAACTTCAGCCCATATCTCTCCCTTGAATTCACTGCAAAATTTAATCAACCCATTTTTATATCTTTCGAAATCGTCATTCCGGTTTGGTCTATGAAGTCTGAGATATGTATCTCTATCTGGTGAGGATATCGTTGGTACAACAAGATCTGCCTTCTCAATCTCCACTCGAATATCCTTACGCCATAGAGTGCTCCCATTTGTTAATATAGCTAATTTTTTGTGTTTGAAGTTATCTACAACAAATTTAACCATCCTCCCCAGATGAGCCCATAAAGTGGGCTCACCCCTTCCTGAAAAAGTTATATAATCAGCAATTCCACCATCTTTAAAGAAAGTGTATAATTCCTCCTCGATTATTTGCGGCTCGACACCCTCAATTTTCTCAAACCCAAGCGGCTTTTTATTTCCAAGCTGACAATATATACAATTATGATTGCAGCTTTTCTTTAAAAAAGGATCTATACCTAACGAAAACCCCAATCTTCTCGACGGAACCGGTCCATATAAATAGTGCATCCAGTACCTCCCTAAAATGAAAAAACGAGTATCGACAAGCTCTTAAAATATTTCAGAAACTCAAATTGCTAACAAAATATGCCCATGAATACCTATTTGAAGAACTGCACCGACAATTATCGGGACAGTAAGATTATCGTCGAGGAAAAACGAAACCAATTCCACACAAGTTGCCAATGCTGCTCCAATAAGTTTCCAGAAAATCGGGACACCCGGAATTATCAAACCTGCCAAAAAAGCGGTAACAAAGAAAGATAATGTTCCCTCAACAGTTTTCTTTCTATACGAACCGTCAGGATTACTATGTGAATAAATCTTGTTTCTTCCAAAAATTCTACCACCGATCGCAGCGAAAGTGTCCCCCACAATTGTAAAAAGAATAACTAGAGCAGCAATATTTGAACTAAATAACAATATTGATAATGCACTTCCAGCAAGAATATATGAACCTCCAGAAAGTGTTCTTCTTTCCCATGATCGATAAACATGTCTGAAAAAACTTTTATATATGAATCTTCTGTATCTAAGACTGTATATTCTCAGTAAATCGATGAATATTATAAACATAGCAGCTGCACCAATTAAGGAAATTGCGTTTTTTCTGCTACATGTCAGACATAAAATTGGAATTATAATGGCAATAAAATTAGTAGACTTCCGAATCAATTCCTTTATTATTTTCGTTAGCTTCAACATTTCAATTGCCACTACATGGATATTCATCATAAATTATTACTGGTGAATGTGGAACTTCGCTTAATGTTCGATTATAAAGTTCGTTCTCTTGTTCAACATTAATTATATCTGCTCCAACAAACGATCCGTATATGTTACCCAAATAAAAGAACACACTCACAAACGCCATAATAACAGAAAATGTATGATCTTTATCCCAGTAATACACAGAAAGCCCACCGGAAACACTAATGATTGAAAAAGAAAAAAAACAATCACCCCATCTTCCACAATATCCCCTTCCAAGACCAGGAACAAACGAGGATAGAACAGCAGCCAAAAACGGGCTTTTTCTATACATGTTTTCACCGTATTTAGATCGTTGTTTGAGAAAGCTTATGCTTCCTTTAAATGAATAATTTAGGTCCTCGTCGATAATTGATTTGAAAACATTAGTAGCCTTCGCATATTTTCTTTTTCCAAAAAGTGCCCAGCCATACAGATATTTCATCGCCGAGCTTGAGGTATCGTTTATTACCAAAATAGAATCGAAATTCTCAGTAAGCAGATATGTCAGTCCTATTCTATATTTCGAGTAATTCTCTCGTTCCGGAAATTGAATCCCAAATGATTCATATAACAATCTTGCTTCTTTAAAATTGCGAGCTTTCTCCTTGCAGATAGCTGCCTTAAATAGCGTATGTGCTGCACAATCATCCTCAGTAAAGAAAAAATTGAATCTCAAATATTCAATAGCTGCTCTATCGAATTCACCCAACTCATAAAGGTGTTCCGCAAAGTCCAGTATTTCTTCTTTCCCGTATGGACAGCGAATGTTATTGCTTATATATACAGTTTCAACTTCAACCTGTTTAATGATTTGCAGATCAGTGGAAAGTGTTCCAGCAAAGCAAAATGAAACTAATGTGAACACAAAAATAATGTATCTCAATATTTCCTCCGAAAATTAAACCAAATTTAATCTCATTCAATCGGCAAATCAAGTAGAAAGGAAAATTAGAAAATAACTTAAAAGGATGTTGAATCTAATCTATCTTTTCATATTTTATACCTTAAGGGGGGATTATAGATGACTGACCAAATAAGTAAAACCTTACCTCATTCACTGAAAGCAGAACACGCAGTAATCGGCGCTATGATATTATATCCAGATAAAAACGAGATCGGTCTGGATAAATTGGATCCAGGTATGTTCTATTATAAGAGACACACCACGATATTCTCTAGAATTTCTGAATTATGCAATAAGGGACAACAAGTCGATAGCATTACGATAACCGATTCTTTAAAAAACCACGGAGAACTGGAAAATGTGGGAGGTAGTGAATATATAATAGAATTAATAGAATCTGTGGTCTCGCCAATAAATTTTGAAGAGCATGTGAAAATAATTAAGGACTACGCAATTTTAAGGTCTGTAATACAGGCATCTTCATCAACGGTTAGCGAGGCACTCTCGGCACCCGGTGATGTTAAAGAATTCCTCGATCGAGTAGAGGCAAAATTTTTTAATCTCACACAGTTCCGAACAAGTAGTGATTTCATGCACATAAGAGCTATTCTTACCAATGTTCATGATGAAATTGTTTCTTGGACTAAGGATCACACCTTCAAAAGCGGTCTACGCTCAGGATACGATGATCTAGATGATTATCTTGCTGGCTTTCATCCGTCAGATTACATAGTTATAGCAGGACGAACAAGCTGCGGGAAGACAGCCTTTGCGTTATCCCTTGCAAGAAAAATTGCTGTTCAAGTTAGTGAGAGAAAAAGAAAACCTGTTGCGATATTCAGCCTCGAGATGTCTGGCGAACAAGTGGCTTTGCGAATATTATCTGCTGAAGCAAGAGTAAATTCGCATAAATTAAGAATGGGGAAACTAAGCAGTGGGGATCTTAACGAAATTGCACTCGCTGTCAAACGTCTTATTAACGCTCCGATTTATATCGACGATTCACCAACCTTAACAGTTTTAGAGATGCGAGCAAAATCCAGAAGATTGGCTCGGCAAATTGATCTGGGTCTTATAATCGTGGATTATCTTCAACTTATTACAACCCCCGGACGTTTCGACAACCGACAAGCAGAGGTTGCATCGATTTCCAGGTCACTTAAAGCTTTAGCCAGAGAGTTGAAAATCCCGGTTATCGCATTATCACAGCTATCTCGACGAGTCGAGGATTCAAGAGATTTTAGACCAAAGTTATCTCATCTGAGAGAATCCGGTGCTATCGAACAGGATGCGGATGTTGTTTTAATGATATACAGACCAGAAATTCACAATATTGATTCTATCAAAGTTTACGGTAAGGAGATGAATTCTGAAGGTATATCAAACATTATTATTGCAAAGCAACGAAACGGTCCTACCGGTGACGTCTTTTTGGCTTTTGATAAAGAAACTATTTCGTTTGAACCGTTA
>JAUXEQ010000203.1 GCA_030620455.1 bacterium
TCATCGAATCGAAACCATAAAAAAGGAGGGAAATGCTTGAAAACAAAGGCGGTGGTTATTACCTAAAGGATGTAAAGGAATTGAAATCGACAATAGACGCAGAAGATGCACCGTTGGGTGTGCTCACAGTATTAAAACAACCTACGCAGGGAATGTTGTCTTATGCGGCATCGCTTGGAACATGGCAGATGCCGGGAAGCTTGAGAAAATACCCCGTGCTTCAGATATTCACAATCGAGGATTTCTTAAATGGTATCCGTCCAGAGCTACCTGATACTTCGATGACCTTGAAAAAAGCCAAGTGAGAAATTCGCGAATCCGAAAAACCACAAAAACTCAATTTATAGCTCTTCACCCGATTCCGATTGTATCCACTCATCCTTTAATAAGTCTATCTATATTATATTTACAATTTCGCAAGAACCATTAAGAACCCAAGTAATATTATCACAACAGCTCCAATTATTCCGAGCAGATTTTGAGCAATCGAAATTGAAAAGTACTTATGTGTGAGAAAATTTATGAGACTTTTTTTAAATTTTATCGTGATAATCCCCACAACAGAAATTGTAGTTGCGACACCGATCGAATGTGCAATCACTGCGAGTAAACCCAAAAATAGAATACCTAAATAGATACTGCTCAATATTATAGTCATACCGACAGGACATGGAACAATGCCTGATAATACGGCTGTCACGGAATCACTCTTAAGGTGCTCAAATGTATGTAATTTATCTTCTGCTTTGGGAATTCGGGACAGTAGATAAAACAGTCCGAGAAACGTAATTAATACTCCTATAATGATACTAAAATAATCCCTAATATTAGCCTGCTCCATACCTGTCGCGTGAATTACTAACCCAAAAAGCAGTCCTAAAATAATTGCTGATCCGCTGTGTGTGAAGGCAACAATAACTCCAATTTTGAGCGCAGAGAAGATAGTTCTGTCTTGATTCAAAAAATATGCGCTTACGAGAGTTTTCCCGTGCGCCGGTCCTAAGGCGTGTATCGCTCCGAAAATGAAAGAGAAGAATAGGAGAATTATGAGGTATTTTACAGTGAAATTATTTTTAAGATTGGTTAATACAGAGGATAACTTCATTGTAAGATCCCGATGAAGATCCGAAAAATTCAGCGAGATGTTACTTTCATATTTCGAAAACCAACCGATTGGATGTTTATCGTTCCACGTTCTATTAATTTCATCTGAGCATAAAGATATTTCAAGAAATACAGCGATAAGTATAATGATTAATATTTTTGCAAAAACATTCATATCTTTTCATAATCGAGCTTTCATACAAGTTGCTAAATATGTATTCACTCTGGCAAAACCAAGCAGTATGAATCACTCTATCACTGCTTAAAATAATTTCATTCAAAATATTTATATCGAATATTCTGGATGTTAATCACAATATTTCCAAAAAATTGTTCCAGATACTTTCATATAAACCTGTAAGAAATTCATCACCAATTTCAATAGGAGACATTCGTTGAATCATAAACTTAACAATACGTTTATCTATCGGTATTTCGGCAAGAATAGGCAATTTCATAGATCGCGCCCAATCCTTTATTTCCAGCACTAAAGAAGGATTTATATCCACTTTATTTATCACAATTCCTACCGGAACTTTGAAATTAGATGTTAGTTCTATAATTCTCCTCATATCATGAATCGCAGATAGTGTGGGTTCTGCAACGGCAATTGCAGCATCGACACCAGTTATCGAGGCAATAACCTGACATCCTATCCCAGGAGCACCATCGATTAGTATCCAATCAGCCTTTTTATCTAAAGCTTCATCCTTCCCCTTTTGGCGAAGATGCGTGACCATTTTCCCCGAGTTATCACGACCGGCGAAAAGTTCTCCGTGCCAAAGGTTTCCAAACGGTGTATGCGAATGCTTAATTAAACCGGAACTAAATTCATTCAATGAGACTGCCTCCACAGGACAAACTAATTCACAGACCTTGCATCCCTCACAGGAATAATCTGTGACTTCATAATTCCCTTGGTCGTTAATTATTATCGCATTAAATCTGCATTTTTGCCTGCATATATCACACTTAATACATTTATCGGTATCGATAAATGCTTTCAAGCCCTCGCTATAAGGTTCCGAACCTAATAGTTTTGGATTCGTAACAATCTCAAGATTCGCTGCATCGACATCGGCATCCACGAGAATTTTGCTTTTAACAATTCTAGCCAATGCGGATACAACAGTTGTTTTGCCAGTTCCACCTTTGCCGCTTGTAATCACTATCTGTTTCACTCGACAATCTCCATGATATTATGCCACAACTTTATAAATTCCTCACGCCAATAATCCGAGAATTCTGCTGGAGGTATTCCCTGTGAATATTTTCTCGCAATCTCGGAACTATAAGGGATTTTCATTAATATTGGAATATTTTTTTCTTCGGAAAGAATTTCAATTTTATTGTCCCCGATATCAGAGCGATTAATTATTATTCCAACCGGCTTTTTCAGCGAATCTGTAACCTTGAGAGCTTCTATCAGATCGTGCAAACCGAAAGGCGTTGGTTCGGTTACAAGCACCACAAAATCTGCACTTCTTGTCGACTCAACCACAGAATGCGCAGAACCGGGTGGACAATCCACAATAATATTATTGCCTTCAGGTAATCGTCGAAATAGCTCGTTTATCAAGGGTTTTGCGACAGCTTCGCCGACGTTAATTTCTCCTTCAATAAGATTTACATTCAATCTACTATAATAGTTAATTAAACCCATCTTTCTTGGTTTTTCCGATATCGCATCCTTTGGACAGACTAATATGCAACCACCGCAGCTTTTGCAAATTTCAGGCGCCGCAAAGACTTTTAGTCCCTTTAACACAATCATTGCATTGTATGCACAGAATTCAGCACATTTTTCACAGTAATCACATCTCAAAGGATCGACAATTGGAAATGGAACCGAGAAACCGGTGACATTACGTTTTGGCGCCCTTAGCAAAATATTCGCATTAGGCTCTTCAACATCGGCATCGATAAGCGTAACTGGAGCTGCTGCGATAGCCATTGAAATCGCAACAGTTGTTTTTCCTGTGCCACCCTTACCGCTTGCTACAGAAACTATCATCCAAAAACTCCCAATTTATTTTAGTTAAATCCTCAGAAATTGCCGCTATGACGTCTTCCTCGTCCCAAACTCTGTTCAATTGGCTTAAGCGCACCAGCTAAGAAATCCTTTGCAACTTGATCAACAGCACTATACCCTGAATTATAATACGCTTTAATACCTGCAGTATTGAGCACATTATATGCATTAGGTCCTAATGAACCGGTAATTACAGCCTTAACTCCTTTATTAGCAAGCATTTGAGCAGTAGCATATCCTGCACCCCCTGCTGCATTTACATTTGGATTATTAATAGTTTCAATAGTCTCCCCAGAATCCGAATCAACAATCACAAATGCCCCGGCTCTGCCAAATGTTGGATCCAAATTGGTATCCGGTTTATTCTCAAGCACACTTATAGCAAATAACATATCATCCTCCATTCTAAGTTAAATTATTATGAGCATATGCCCTTAATAATATAAATCCTAAAAATTCACTGTCAATGAAAAGTGATGAGACTTACAATACATTAACATTACAATAATAATATATTATATCATCCACTTTTAAGAAGTTAGCAAAATTGAATTGAATTGGCTATACGAATATTAAATTGGAACTATTCAGAATTATTCAGTTTGAAAGTATGATTGCATCACAGTATAAATTCAGTGTGCTCCACTAATCTGTGTAATCCGCGGTTCAGACATATTCA
>JAUXEQ010000115.1 GCA_030620455.1 bacterium
CTTACTTGAGCGGTGCAAGTATTCGGTTGGGATATAAAAGGAAAAATAGTTTAGCTTTTTTAAACTATGAGGTCGATATAGATCCAATTATCCAGTATGATGCAGGTATACTTGCACATATTTTTTCTCCAATTGTAAGATTGAATGATCTTCCAAATTTAATGTTTAATCCAACAAAGGATGAGCTAAACTGGGCTGAAAATCAGTTAGAAGAATACTCTTTTATAAACAACAAAAAGTCTATTGTGGGGGTCAATCTCGGAGCCAGAGAAAACAAGCAATGGGGAATAAGTAAGTTAATTGAGGTTGCTGAAAGAATATCGACCAAAAGCAATATACTTATTTTTTATGGTCCTGAAGAAATGGATGATTTCGAGAGAATAACAATTAAGTCGAAGAATATTCGACCGGTAAAGCCTTCATCGATAGGGAATGTTGGCTCGTTGATTAGCAAATGCAGACTTTTTGTATCTAACGATACAGGATTGCTTCATCTTGCCTCGGCTGTGAATGTTCCGACTGTTGCGATATTCATGGTTGATAATGTTGAACGCTACAATCCACCTGGGCAAAAAGCTTTTTATCCACCTCCAACTGTGGATGAATTGACTGAATATATTCTGGGAATTATATAACGAAATTGAGATACAATGGAAGTGAATATAAAACGATATAGGTTTGCTTTTATAAATGCTGTTGAACTCAAAGGTTGGGGTGGATTGGAAAATTGGTTGGTTAACTGTGCTTCTGGACTGAAAAAGAGGGGTCATCATTCTATAATAATTGGCAGACCGGAAAGCAAGTATATTAAGAGAGCTGAAATGACAGGCATCAAAACATATAGAATCAATATTGGCCCGGATTTCGATCCTATCCGGATAGTGAAACTAAGGAATATTTTTAAAAAAGAGCGTATAGAGCTTTTATGTGTGAGCCATAATAAAGATCTTAGATTAGGTGGAATTGCTGCAAGAATGACAAACAAAAATATTAAAGTTATTTCACGAAAGGGTATGGTGCAGCTAAAAAATAATATCAAATTTCGATGGACTTACGATAAATTAGTAGATGGAATTATTGCACCTTCCAAATCATTAAAGGCTCAATTGGAAGAATACAGATGGTTAAATAAAAAGGTAACAGTTATTCCCGTTGGGGTAAATCTTGATGACTACACACAAGAATATAAGGAATGTCATGCGTTTCTAATCGATGAATACAATTTGCCAGATAATAGTTTTATTTGCGGAACAGCCTCAAGATTAGAGATTCAAAAGGGTCATCAATACCTTATTCAGGCGATTGCAAAAATCAGCCAAAATTACCCGAAGATCAGATTAGTAATGATTGGTGAAGGAGCATACCAACCTGTTCTAAAACAACTAACATTAAATTTGGGTATAGAAAATAAAGTTATTTTTGCAGGATATTATGATGATAAGAGTGAAATTAATAAACACATTGCAGGTTATGATTTATTTATACTGCCATCTGTTATTGAGCCTTTTGGTCAAGTGCTTATTGAAGCAATGGCTCTCAAAAGACCTATTGTCGCATCTCGAGCTGGTGGAATAGTCGAAGCAGTGAAAGAAAATGAAACGGCATTTCTGGTGAATACTAAAGACCCAAAGGAACTGAAAGAGAAAATCGAATTTCTTATTCACGACCAAGAACTTAGAAACAGAATGGGGAATGAAGGCAGAAAGAGAGTTGAGCAGTATTTTTCTTTTGATGTTATGATAGATAGAGTGGAAGAGTATTTTATTAATATGATAGAGAACAAGGGAAAAAACACTAAAGAAAAAGATGAATGTCTTACAAATAATCGATGTACGATGGTTTAATGCCTGTGCATATTACGCTTTAACATTATCCAAGGCATTAAAAGATAATGGAATAAACGTTTATCTAATGGGTAATCCTGGAACACCAGTTATCGAGAAGTCCAAGAATTGTGGTATAGAGACGATTGAAAACATAAACTTTTCTTCTGAGTTAAATTTCTTCGCTAATATAGCAGCTCTAAAAAAAGTGATTAAATCAAATAATATACATCTGATTAACGGGCACAGAGGAGAGAGCGAGATTCCTGCGGTAATTGCAGCAAGGAATTTAAATATTCCATTTATCCGCACTAGAGGTGATATAAGACTCCCCAGGAAAATAATTTTTTCAAAGCAATTTCATCGAAAATATATCGACGGTGTAATTGTTACTTCCTCAAAGCATTTCGAGAGATATCGAGCAATCGATGATAAACTTGTTATTAAATTCATCCCAATCGGTGTTAAAATTCCACAAATCAATTCGCGGGATTCCGACTTGAAAAATAAGTTAAGTATTAATGATGAGGATTTTGTATTTTTGCATGTGGCTAGATTTTCACCTGTTAAAGCTCACAATATTTTCATTTCCGCTGCTGTCGATTTTTTGCAAAACGTAACTCCGCAAGTAAAATTTATTATGATTGGTTATGATGAAGAATACGATAAAAATTATATTCAAAGTTTGATTCCTAAACAATTCCTGATAAAATTTGTAATTGAAAATGAGATGTTAAATAATCTTCAGAGTTACTATAACATAGCAGATTGTGGTTTAGTTACATCTATCGGTTCTGAGGCAGTTAGTAGAACACTTATTGAATATATGGCTTCGGGGATGGCAGTTATCGCTTCTGAAGTGGGTCAAATTCCAGATGTTTTAGATGAGGAAGGTGGTATAATCATTCGACCTAATGATTCACATTGTCTTCTTGAAGCAATGAGATTTATGTATCTTAATCCTTCCTTTCGAGCAAGAGCCGGTAAGCATAACCGTACAGAGGCAATAATGAAATATTCACTCGAGACCTTTGTTAAGTCAACTATGGCATTTTATGAGAAAGTATTAAAGAATAAGCAAACATTGTATAAAAAGAAATCTCATAGTTGAAATGTGATTTCATAGAATTTCGATTAATTTAAGTTATTTCTTTCTCTCCCAGCTAACTCTGAAATCCACTGTTACGGATTCAACGAGATCCTTTGCCAATTCGCCATAAGCTTTTTCAGGATCTTGAGCATCAAACTGGAACCACCCACCAGAAACCATATTTATATCCGCAACAGTCCTATCATCTTTTGCCGATTCAGTCCAAATAGCAGCACCAGTTTTTGTTTCGTATAATTTAACATAAAAAGTTGCATCTACTTTTGCACGAATTCTCCCAGAAGTGAAAGAATAATCTACATTAATTTCTGGTTTGACATTGTCGATTTGCAAATAACCTATGAATAAACTATTAAGATTGTACTTGTTGCCTATTGCTGCAATTGTTCCTGATGTAAGTTTATTGCTGCCAATTTCCTTTAGAATTTCCTCTTCTGTTCCTAATTCAATAATTTTTATTTCCGGTTGATCCTCAGTTATTGACTCCATGAAAATTTGAGTGATATACTTCCCAAGATTGTCCTCAGTGTTTGTTGATATGTCGATTAATCCAATCATTTCATATTTTTTTAAGGATATTTTTGGTGGAACCATAACTTTAGGAGCACAACCAATGACAAGTATGCTTAGAAGTGGTAAAATGAATATAATTCTGACTTTCATTTGAAAAACTCCTCTTGTAATTATTTTATTAACAATATAGCTCTATTCTGATGAATAAGCAGAAATTTCATTATTTAAAAAACATTCGTTGTGTTTTACCAGTTATTCCGTCAATTAACAACGCTACCCCTAACGATATGAAAGGAATAACTATTAAAATTCTTCGAGAATTGACTGGCGAACATAGAATGCATGTAATGATTAAATATAACCCGCCAAAAACAAGAAGACCACCGAATAATAACGAGATTAGACGCAATTTATTACGTTCTTCCTTTACCAAAATTTTTCGTTTAGGGATTAGATAAAGTGTCATTGATACAAATCCTATCATTCCGCCGAGAGCAAATATTATGCTTAAAAACCAATGATAATCATTCATTGTGAAAATCTTCAAAATGCATAGAACAATCAGAATCAAACCACAAACCATTGCTGGTGCAAAGTATAATGTTGTTGCAAGCATTGCTTTATTACGAGCAATATTGTCCTTTTGTTTCTTTTTTGATTTTGATTTCATTTGGGAACTTGATTTACAATAAATAATTTCTTCGAGTGTTTTTTTTGTTCTCTTACTTTTGCATTATTTTATGTATTGCTGGCTCGAGAGCATTTTCAATTTTAGTTATTGGGTAATTAGTTTCTTTATTGAAACATTAATTTAGAAAAATTCATCCATAAGACAATAATAATAGATCTTCTTCATATCGGGATTCTCAATTCCATATTCATTAAAGAACAAATCGTGCCATTTTTCGCCATAGTTGTATTTTAAACTCCTATAAACGAGCGCAAGATCTTGATATCTGTCGGCTATTCCTGCACGGGACCAATCGACAAATCCTATTTCGTCATTATTAATTATTATGTTTGGTAGACAATAATCTCCATGTGTAAATACAAGATCCTCTTTGTCCGGCATTGTTCTTTGAAGTTTCTCAAAAAGTTCTTGTGCAGTTTTTTGGGGATCGTTAAAATCGCTTTCATCCACAAGTCCCTCTTTCATACGACGTCTTGCTTGTGCGATCTTATTCACAAGACAATTATCGAATCTGCAATTTGAAATACCTATCTCATGAATTAATCTTAAACCTTTTGCACATTTACATACAATTTCAGGCAATATTCCTTCTGAAGTGAATTTTGATGCATCTGTGCCTTCAATTTCAGATAAAAGTAGGAATTCGATTCCATTAAAATTTTCATAATATTGCACTCTTGGTACATTTAGTTTATTAATAATCCATTCTAATCTTTGCATTTCGGTTTTTAAAGGCATTTCACAATTGTATGAATTGAATTTTAAAAACAGATTTGGTCTTTCGGAACTAATTAATCGTATTACGTTTGATGTTGGTATAAATGTGTCGACACGTTCACAATGAAAGCCATTAATGAATTCTTTCAATTTTGGTGGGAAATCTCTGAAATATTTTTTATCCTTGCATCTGTTCATTTGTTCTAAATCGTAAACTATGAGTTTATTTGCACAAGATCGGTAACTTGCTTACTTGCAAAGTACCACAATTAAACATTAATTTACACTCTCAAAATTAGTAAAACGGTCTGGGTGTAAATGTAATTATAAATATTACAATGCAAATAATTCCAATTAGCCTTCTTTCTCTGTTAAGTGGAATGCTAGGATAGGAAACCGGTGGATGCTTGGTGCCAAGAATGAAAAAGAGCAGCAACGCCCAGAATAACCATCCAAGCCAAAGAATTCCTAATGGAATAAGTAAAGCAAAGACAATCCATGAAATTGTTTTTGCCTTGCTTTTGCCTACAAGTGAATAAATTATA
>JAUXEQ010000251.1 GCA_030620455.1 bacterium
ACCTCAGAGGACATTGAAATAATCCTTGAAAATCTGAATTCAGTCAAGAATAGGATTGCTTTACGGACAACTTTTATAGTCGGCTTCCCGGGTGAATTCGAGGAGCATTTTGAAAAGCTATACGATTTCATATCGCGAGGTGAATTTACTCATGCTGGTGTTTTTCAGTATTCATTGGAGGAGGATACACCAGCATATTCGATGACCAACCAAATACCACAGGATATAGCTTCTCTTCGCAAGGAGCAACTTGAAATAATTCAAGATGAAATTATACTTAAGCATAATAAATCGATGGTTGGGAAAGTATTTAGAACGCTAATTGAAAGACAGACAATTCGTAAGGGTTTAGTTATAGCTCGTATGGAGGAGGATGCTCCGCAAATCGATAGGATAATTAAGCTTAAGAGCAACCTAAAACCCGGGGAATGGTGCAATGTTAGACTTGTTAAGGCTTTAGCTCACGAATTCCTTGGTATCGAAGATAGAAATCATAATATTTAATCAATTACGCTTCGTAGATTGTAACTTCTTTGTCCATACAATAATTTAAAATGATTTTTTTTTAGTTAAGAATCCTGTTGTTTAGCTTTCGTTTCCTCCTCTTTGTTCTCATTTTCAGAAGAAGGCAGTTCCTTCTCTCCTCTTCCTCTTGGATGTGCTTTGTCATAAACTTTAGCAAGATGTTCTATAGTAACATGTGTGTATATCTGAGTTGTAGCGACATCCTCGTGACCCAAAAGTTCCTTAATTGAAATTAGATCCGCACCCATTTCAAGCAGATGAGTTGCGAACGTGTGACGCAGAACATGAGGACTGCTCTTATCATCAGTAATCTGGGTTAGATATTTTGTAACTATATTATGCACCGCTTTAGGGCAAAGTCTTTTACCATGAGTGGACAAGAACAAAGCTTCTTCCGATTTTAGTTTTGATAGTTTAGGTCGAGAGAGCGATAAATAATCCAGGAGAGCTTTTTTGGCGTGTTCCCCGAATAGTACTATTCGCTCCTTGTTTCCCTTACCTAAGACCTTAATTCGCATATTTTCTAAATTTACGCTGCGGACATTCAAGCCAATTAATTCTGCTCGACGTATTCCTGTGCTGTAGAAAATCTCGAGAATCGCTAAGTTACGTATGCCTATATATGTTTCGGTGTTTGGAAGTTCTACTGCCTTTTGAGCCTGAGCCATATCGAGAAAGGAGGGGTATCTTTTGGGTGCTTTAGGAAGCTTAAGGTATTTTGCATTGTTAATCTCGATTGCGCCAATCCTGAACAGATATTTAAAGAACGCTCGAATAGAGGCGATTTTAATATGTATCGTATTAATAGAAAGTTTGCCGTGTCTTAAGCTCGATAAAAATGCCCGTAAAACGAATAAATCGATCTGTGACACATCCTCGATACCCTCTGGATATTCTTCTCGCAGAAATTCAAGGAAACGCTCGAGGTCTCGGCAGTAATTTTCAACTGTTCCCTTGGCTAACTTTCGTTCCTTTTCTATATGCAGTATGAATTCGATTATGTAGCTTTCAAGGTTCATTAAACATATATATCTATGTAAAAGTATATTTACAATCAAATTTATATAGTTTTACATAACGATAGATAAATGCTACCTAACAACTGTTTAAATGTAAACCGTTGAATCACAAGTAAATAGCATTTATAAGCACTTAAATTCCAGGTTCTTAGCAGTTTATTAGCTGCTTAATTCTAATGGCTTATAAAACCGATTTTGCAGTCTTTTGAACCGTTCATAATTAGTTGGTGCATTAAAGTTATTTTCAAGCAAATCCCAGAATTATCTATGGTTTTCAAGCAGTTAAAAAATCGATTATTTCGAACTTGACACATAAATACCCAATCTATATTCTTATAAACAGATTAGGGGGTATGCAAATTCTGTGATTTCCAACCAGATTTTATGATTTTACTCCTCTCGAATATTATTTAGGTTGGAATCTTCATATATGTTTTTTAATACTTGCAGAAAAATTATTAACATTTGCCTCCAATTATTGAGCTAACACTTTGTATATGAACCTGTTATAAGTTATCAACAGTTGTTGATAATTCTGATATTGCTGTTGTAAAGTGAGGAATATTATGAATCATCCTGAGTCGGTTTGGATTGATTGTTTGAAAATTTTATCTACAAAGATTAATCCAGTTTCATATAGAGCATGGTTCGAAAAGACTAAGCAGTTAAGTTTGAAGGATGGTGAATTAATTATTCTGACCGAAACTCAGTTTGTAGCAGATTGGTTGGCTCAAAACTATGCCTCGATTATTACTAAAACTGCTGAAACTGTCACAGGCAAAACCTTAAATATCTCGATTGCATATCGTATTAACGAACATAAACAGTTTGAAATAATTTCGCTTAACAATGAACCCATTGAAGATAAACCTTTTGATGAAAATACCACATTACACCCACGTTACAATTTCGAGTCCTTTGTCGTTGGTGATTTCAATTGTCTGGCATACACTGCTGCAATGGCGATTGCTGAGGCTCCCGGGAAAACAAGATACAATCCTCTATATGTATATGGTGGCGTAGGTCTTGGTAAAACACATCTTTTACAGGCAATAGGTAATTTCATTAGAGTTAACAAACCTGAAAAAGTTGTTAGATATATTAGCTCCGAAAGATTCACCGATAGGTTTGTAAAATCGCTTATGAATAAAAGCATCGGTAGATTTAAGGAGTATTTCCGTCGTTCCGATGTACTTCTTGTGGATGATGTCCAATTTTTTACAGGCAAGGAGACAATTCAAAACGAGTTTTTTCATATCTTTAACGCACTTCATCAGAGAGGACAACAAATTGTACTCACATCCGATGTCCCACCGTCTCAAATTAAGGGTTTAGAGAAACGCTTGTGCTCTAGGTTTGTATGGGGTCTTCTGGTTGATCTTCAAGCACCTGAATATGAGAGTCGTGTTGCAATTTTGCGGCAAAAAGCGGAGTCGGATGGTTTTGAAATCCCAGATGATGTATTGTCATATATTGCTCAGAATGTTACATCGAATATCCGTGAGCTTGAAGGATCGCTAATTAGATTGCTAGCTTATTCTTCTATTCAAGGACGAGAGATATCTCTTGACCTTGCTATCGATATTATTCA
>JAUXEQ010000218.1 GCA_030620455.1 bacterium
GAATGCCAACAACGATAGATGATGCAAAAAAGCTGCAACATTTCGATTTTCAGAATTGGATACTTAGAAAAAGTCACGCATTCGCGAATGTGCGAAAAACAGGAGACAAAGGAATAGATGGTCGTAGTTTCATGCATAAATACCCGATACAGGTAAAACAATCGGAGCATGTCGGACGTAATGTGGTCGACAATTTCAAAGCTGCACTAGATCGAGTGGGGCAAAAGACTGGTTTCATAGTTGCGTTTTCATTCGGTTCGGGTGCGAAAGGCGAAACTGCACGTCTGAATCGAGATGAAGGATACTACATTGAACTCGTAACAGTTAAACAAATACTTGAAGGTCATACTTTGACAAAAGATGAACGAGGAAAACAAGTTTTGTCTGACCTTCCTTTCAAAGATAATAAATAGTTTTTTTGCAACCTTCAGTTATATCGCTGGGTGAATCCGTTAACGAGAAAGGGCGAACACAATTGTCCGCCCCTAATGTATTCTTTACAATTACAATATTATTTAACTAAAATAACTCTCGTTGTTTGAATACCGTATTTTGTAGAAAGGCTCACAAAATAAATACCTGAGCTTTGATTTTGTGCGTTCCAATAAACACTGTGTTTACCCGGTTCGAGTTCCTCTTTCAAAAGTGTAGCCACTTTCTTGCCTGCAATATCGCGTATGATTAAGGAGACAAGAGCTTTTCTGGGCAATGTGAAATCGATTCGTGTTGTTAGGTTAAACGGATTAGGGAATCCTGCGATTAGCTCGAAATCGGGTAGATTTATTTGTTTATAGGAACCAATTTTGTATGTGCCTTTGCTTAAATAGAATTCACAGAAATCCGAGAGTTCATCAATAGAACCATCAAGTCCCTTAAGGAAAAGAATAACATTGTCCGGTAAATCGAATGAAACTTTTGCATCTGCGTTTAATTCCAGCTGCCATAATGGATTTTGTGCTATGTCTTTATTGAGGAATATTTGATTTCTTCTGAATGCACCTGTAAAATTCAATTCCTCATCTGGTGGAGATGGCGGAATGGCTTGATCTGCATGGTCGAGGTCGTCTTTAGCGTCTTGCGACTGTCCGAAAATGAGCTCGATGTTCTCATTCAAACATTCGATGTTAACTGTTCCCAACCATTCTGGATATGCTGGAGGTATAAGTTTACAAAAGCCCATCCCTGATGGCACCGACCACATTCCTTCGTTAAAGAAAAGTGCCCAGTATCCGATACCTGGATATAAAGAATCATTCTCTGCGACGTATATTTCGGAAATCGGATCGTATTGGTAAAGCGGTGGAATCAAGAGACCTTCAGGAGATGAGCATGCATCGGAAATCGGGATAGGATCAGATAATGCTCCTATCAAGTTCCAGCCTCTATATATTCGCTTTGCGTATTTCTCAACTGGCAGTCCAGCTATAGGGAAAGTTGTATCATTTAAATAGTAAACCCAATAACCTTGTCCTTTGTCAAGAAGCGTGGGAGTATAGAACGAACTGGTTCGCGGTTCGTATGTCCAAATGCCAAGCGATCTCTCGAAAACCTGTGACGGTGAATGATGCGTTGGCACGGCAGGCAATGAAATGAGATTCCAACCGGTTTGAAGAGCGACATCCCAGCGTTGTGGTGTCGGATGATGCCATAAAATTTCGAGTGATTCGTATTCTGCAATATCCCATAGAAATAGCGTCTCTCGCTTCATATCGACAAAACCGTTAAGATCGAATTGACCTTCTGGGAGCATGTTAGGATTCCAATGGACAATTGTAAGGCTTTCGGAGTCGGTTTTAATGATCCATTTATTTGGCGTTGTTAAATCCTGTATGCTTCTTTGAAGTCTTGTTATTGCAGGGAAAGCAGGATCATCTAACGTTACAAACGCGTCAACTTCTCCCGGAACCGGGTCGAGACTTCTTATATCGATGAAAGGATCGTATAAGTCGGTAGTAGAGAAATCTCCACCGATAGTTAGGACTCGAACACTGTCAGACATAACTCTGTCTATATGAACGTTAAGTAACCAAGGGTAAATTCTCCATAAAACTATCAAGAAACCTGGATCCCAAGTCACAGGTGGAAATCCATCATTGACAATTGCTGTATCGATTGTTATTGAGGTATAATCTCCACCTTGTGCTCGACAGCTAACTAATCCCTTCAACCAAACGACTAATCCGGTATCTGGGACAATTAAAGCATCGTCGAATTCAACGTGAATCTGCCACATTTCTCCCGGAGTGATAATCGATAAGTATGCTGTATCATCCTCGGAAAGACTTCCTATACGATCAACATCTATAGGATAAAATATTGATGTTTCTGTCGTAAACCATACATCGAGAGAATAAAACCTGCATAGACCGATATGGTCGATAAACAACGGTATGATTGCTGTGTCGCATGGGTAAAAACTTGTATCCCCAAACCATACATGACTTTCTCCAGAAAATAATGTGAAGTTCCAGCAGAAAATTTCCAGTTTATTGGGAGGACAGTAATTATAATCCGGTGTATCGAATACATTCCTGATGCAGACCTTATAGTCACCTTCTCCCGGAATGGTCATACCATCGACAGAATAAGTTAAACTGTCAACCATAACAAGCGAATCGAATTCTACAGTATCAGTTTCAAAAAGAATAAAAACATTATCTTTATTAAATAGAGTGGTATTAACACCAGAGAAGTCGTCGAACAGCCTGAAGCTAATCTCTAATTCACTTTCATCAGTGAGAGTTTCACCTTCAGCAGGAGTATGGGAGACAACCTCAGGAGGGAATAAATCAACGAAAAACTCGCACGGTGGCGTTGAGGATGCACAATGGTTTGTGTTTTCTATATAATCGATCCAAAAAACTATCGTGTCTGCATGATCCCAGGGTGTTTTGGGAGAATAAGATACGATTGTATCATTTATATCCACTTCATCTGCATCGAATGTAAGTGTATCGTCATTAATTATTAATGTTGCACTACCTTCGACAAATGTGCCATATTGACGATTAATTAGTGTATATAAAAATCCTTGATAATCGCAAGTTGTTATACCTCCGCAAGGAACAGGAATTTCTAATGCTATCTCAGGTGGACATAATGAATGATAGTGGGTGTCGTCTTCGCCGAATGCACCTGAAGGTTCAAATACGAGTACGTTTAAATCAATCATTTCCTCACAAAAGATCGATTCAGGATACATGAATTCATAACAACAGGAATCGGTAGCGATTTCTTCAGCAATCGCAGTAACAAGAACAGTCCAATCGCTTGCATATAGATCGAACCACGCTCCTCCAGTAGAATCGCCTAATTCGTAATATCCTTCATAATATTTACGCATTGTATCCTCAAAAGCGGAATATACGAACTCTCCGTTTTCAGGTGTGACAGGAATGACAATAATGCTTTCTGCTCTGCAAAAGGCAATAATGGAATCCAATCCAGCATCGGTTTCATCGTAAACAGGTGAACAGAAAATCGCACGAACGATAGGTCTTTCGTCAATTAAAAAAACGAAAACCTTTCTTACATAAAATCTATAAATTAAAAAAACATTTGCTCTTGC
>JAUXEQ010000291.1 GCA_030620455.1 bacterium
ATTTGTTCAACAGTTAGGTCCTGAGCAAAAATTGGTAAGACTAACAAAATTACGATTAAAATCTTCTCAATTCTCATTTTGACCCCCAAATATGTAAATCAAGATATTTAATAATATAGTATTATAGAATAAATTATTGTCTAAACCAAACCTTTCATTGAAATTTAAGGGAGATTCTTTAAAAAAGATTTTGCTTCGATAGATTTCTAAATGTTCCACATTTTTTGGGAGAAGTTTAATAGTGGATTATACTGTCGGAAGAATTATCAGGATTTGTATCAATAATTGGATGAAAAAAATGGAGCGTAGGGGACTCGAACCCCTGACCTCCACACTGCCAGTGTGGCGCTCTCCCAGTTGAGCTAACGCCCCAATAGATTTTTCATAATATCTTATTTGAATCTCAATGCAAGTCTTTTTCTAATCATATATTAAAATTCTGTTTACATCAGTTTTGGAGTGAGTATAATTAATTTGTGGTTCCAGTTAGACTCAAAATAGAGAACTTCCGAAGCTTTTCCGAGCCAGTGGAAATTCCTCTAGATTTCTCCAATTTGTTTTGTATTGTAGGCGAAAATGGCGCAGGAAAATCATCGATAGTCGAGGCTATGTTATGGTCTCTTTTTGGGGCATCCAGAGAAGGCTTGAAAAAGGCAAAAACCGTAATGAGAAAGGGAAAGAACTATGTAGAAGTTGAGTTCGATTTCATATTACAAGATGGCTTATTTAGGGTTCGTCGTAGATGCGACTCGAAAACAAGAGTATGGATTTTTAAAATTGAAAATGGAATTCCTCGTGAGCTAATCCTTAAGGAAGGGGTACAATCTGCGGAAAAACTCATTCAAAGTCTTATCGGAACAGATTATAAAAACTTAGCTGCGACTTCGATTTTCATGCAGAATGAAGCCAATATGTTCTCAAAACTCAATCCTTCAGCTCGAAGAAAACTAATGGCAGAACTTTTCGATATTGAAATCTTCGAGAAAATCCGAGAGATTGCATCGCAGAGAGCTCGAGAAAAAAAGTCCGCGAGAAATTATATCGAAAATCAACTCGACGATTCAAAAGACAGATTCCGTGAACTTCCTGATCCTTCCGATGATATTGCAAAACTAAAAAAGGAAATTGAGAGTAATTCTCATAGAATAAAAGACTTAAGTGCTGAGGAGATAATGCTCGAAAAAGAATTATCGAGGTTGGAGACCTTACAAGAAACTATTTTAGAGAAAAAAAGTAAAATAGTGAAAGTTCAACATGAAATTGAAGAGATATTCAATGATATAAAAAAGAATAAAAACTATCTTAATAAATTGATGGAAATAAAGTCAAAGGAAGAGGAAATTTCGAAAGGTTTCAAGCATTACAACATGCTTCATAACAAGGAAAAGGAGCTGTCAGATAAATCTTTCCAGCATGATAGATTACAAACAGAGTATAGGAACAATGAGAAGCAACTCCTGAAGCTTATTCGCGAGAAAGACCACACAATTAGTATCTTGACTGGGAGAAAGGAATCTCTTAACAATGAAATAAGGGAAATAAATAAAAAACTTGAAAAACTTGAATTGCTTGCTGAGGATGCCAGAAGGTACGACGCAAGTCTTAGGATGGTTAAGGAACTTGAGGGAAAAGAGGAGCAAGCGCAGAAATTTAGGGATAAAATTTCTCAGGCAAAGGCTAATATCGATGCAGAAAAGACGATAATCTTAAGTAATGTTTCTCAATTAGACACGGAGAACAAGGCTCTTAAAGTGGAACTTGAATCTAAGACTAAGTTCCAAAAGCAGCTTTTTTCCGTTCAAAAGGAAATGGAAGAAGCGGAGAGCATAGATTCGCAGGTGGAGGAGATCTCGGAGAATATTGCTTCTGTTAATGTTAAATTTGAGTCTCTAAAATCCGCACTTAAAACTCTTCATACGCGGGATAAAAAAGTATCTGAACAGTTACAATATTTAACTGAAAGTCGAGAATCGGAATGTCCTCTCTGTGGATCGATGCTCGACAGTAGGCATCGTGAGAAAGTTAAAACTAAGCTCGATAAAGAATTAAATGAGATAGCAAATGAAAATAAGGAAAACAACGAGCATAGTGTAAATCTTCTTGAGAAGAAAGAAAATCTAACAAAAAAATTTAAGTATCTAAAAGAGAAATCGAGACAGATCGATAAGTTGCGTATTAAACTCACCAAAATACAGAATGAGATTACAAGATTAGAACAACTGCAGGAAAAATCTTTGGATAATTCAAAGAAAATCAAGCTATTGCGAGACAACCTAATGTGGAATAAATATGCTCTAAAATGGCGAAATCAACTAAATGTAAACAAGAAATCAATAGAGGATTTGGGATTCGATTCCGATGCCTTATCGGATGCAAGAAAGCTTGTCCATAAGTTCGAACCGCAGGCAAGAGAATTTCATGCTTTGCAGAAGAGTTCCGAGAGAAAAGACAATTTGAAAAAGCAGCTGGATGATATCGAACAGGAACTGGATAAAGTTAAACGAACTCCTATTGGCGAGGAAATCTCTGCGTTAATGAAATCCATAAAGGAGCAACTAAGTAAATTGGGTTATGACCCTCGAGAACACAGCGAAACTCGAAGGGGAATGTCAAAATACGAGCATTATAAACAACTGGAATTCAAACTGGAACAAGCGAAATCTCAAATTCC
>JAUXEQ010000108.1 GCA_030620455.1 bacterium
CCCTCTATCCAAAGTGTATCCAGATTAACTATTCCATCACCAATTGAAATGTGAATTGGACTGAAGCTAAATCCGTTTTCAAAAGAGATATAAATTGGTTGCAAAAGGTATGCATCGACTATCTGGGAAAATACGGTTAATTTGTCAAGTTCTAAAGTTTTTAAATCTATATAATATTGTGCAGATAGTGAAGCGTTTGTTTCATCTGAGAATAAGTTTACTTCATTTAGATTAAAAACATTATCGTTCATTTCTCCAATTATTTGGACTGAATCAATATTAATATCTGAAGCATTAACTTTTTCTGCAGAGCAAGTGAACAAAACATAAGGTTTACCATTTCTAATGTCGCCTGAAGCCAAAAGAAAGACTTTTTCTGCTTTTGTATCCTGGAAACCAAACATATCGGAGTTAAATGAAAGACTCAATTCCATATTGCCAGGTTTACCCTCTATATCCAACTGACCTATTACATTCCCATTTAATTCGTAATCTAACCCAAGAACTTTAGCAACTTCAGCAGGTTTTCTAAAATCCACATCAGCGGAGATAATAATTGAATCTGGTGAGGTTACACCTATAGCATTAATGAAATTGTCGAGATAATTAATATTACCAGCGAAATTAACTACTTTATTTTTAATCTGAACGTTTACGTCTAATTCAGGATTTTCTATAGAATAGTCGAATACATCTAAAGTAGAATTTCCTGAAACAAGATTCAAGATTATGGTGTTAGCAATTTTTACGTTGTATTTGACATCACCAGTAAAATGAATGCCTTTCATAGAGAATTTATTAAGGTCTATTTGCTTAAGATTTGCAATCTCACCATTGAAGAGTAAAGTGTCCGAAGCAAGATCGAAGTTGAAGTTTACCTTAGAAAATTCCGCATCCCAGATTATGCCGTTTTTAGCTTCGACTAAACCTTTTTTTGTTTTTCCATTATAGTTGAATCTACCTTCAAGCGATAGTGGGAAACCATAAATATCACCGCTATATATAAATTCACCGTTAAAATCACCATTGCGTTTGCTTAGAAGTGTCAAATTACAGGCACCGATACCCTTTAAAATTGTATGTCCTAAAAGCTCATTGATCTCATCAAAATCGACAATACCACCATCGATCTTTATCTGATGGAACGACATCGGAGATAGGTTCAATGAATCAATCTCTATTGAAAAATCGGAAATTGGAAGTTTTAAGTGACCTGAATAGAATATAAAGTTGCGTTTGAAATTAAAATCGCCTTTTGTAAGTATGGTATATCCGTTTGGGAGTATTGCAGTAAAATTTTCCAATGAACTGGTTGCTGAAAAAGCTGAAGAAGATATATCTCCAGTAAAGAAAATCTTATCGATTTTCTTGTTATCTAACTGAAGAATTCCATTTAATATTTCGAGTTTTTCTACTGAAAGAACAGGTAATTCTATAGGTTTTCTCTTCTTTTTCTCAGCAGGTTCCAGTTGTTTTGTCTTAATATTAATCTTTGGATTCACTATTCTTAGATTATTAATCACCGGAGGATTCAACGACTTGTAATCGATTTCCAATGTGTCACTAGTGAGCAAAATTTTCAATTTTTCCGAATTGTAAGACGCCACCAAATATTCAAGGTAAATGTAACCGGGAAGTATTTCAGATTTTGAATATGTAAGTTTAATGTCGAGATTAAACAATTTGAAAGCATAACCCAAAAGCCAAACCTGAACTTTGGCTGATCTCCTGATAGTTACAACTCCTGCGATAAGCAAGATTATCAAAGAGATTATAATAATAATTTTTGGTTTAGATAATTTCATTACATGTAAGATATAATAATTTTTAATTTCCCGCAACGACGGAGTGTGTTAAGGTTTGTTTAAATGGAGTAGTGCAATTTTTCAAGGAAGTTAAAAAAGAAACCTAATGTGCGAAAAATATTTATCTAAAAAAGCTCCTGCTGAGGAAATGTGGCTCCAAACAACTTAGATAATTTTATAGCATTCATAGCGGCTTGTCCATTATGGCAATTATTAAAAAATACATAGACATCCCTCGATCGACTGGAAAGAAGTTTTACAAGATCAAAAATTTCAAGCATCTCTTCATTAGAGTAACTGTAGTCATAGCGATTACCCTTTCCATACCAGGATTTATTATTTCTTCCATGAAGTCTCAGATAAGATTTATCGGTTGTAATTATCGGTTCATTCGTCATTAGTTTCCCAAGTCGAGGAGAATCTGGTATTACCCAAGAAATTCTATTATCCTTCATGAATTTCAGGTTGTTTTGATTTTTCCATAATATGTTTCTGAATTCCATAAATAACGGACCTGATAAAAATTCAGCAATCGATGCCATTTTTTCAAAATTTGTTCGATTTGGATAAAACGATTCGGGGAACTGTATTAAATATCCTTTAAGTGTTCCCTTTTTAATTGCTGGTGATATTGAATTTTGGAATTTTTGCGAAATTGTTCTAATGTCCTCATTGCTTGTTTCTCTATGCGTCAGTTCCTGTGGCGTTTTTATTATAAGTTGAAAATTTCCTGGAACTTGATTTATGAGTTTCTCGATGACCTCCTGTTTGGGAATTGCGTAAAATGTAGTGTTAAGCTCAAGTGCTTGGAAGTGCATTGCATAATATTTCAACCAAATATCTCTTTTCAAGCCTTTGGGGTAGAAAGTTCCATACCAGTCCGGGAAATAGTAACCTGAAGTTCCAATAATTATATTACTCATATTAAACAAGCCTCGAAAGGAAATTAGATAGTCTTTTTACAACGATCATAGCCTCAAAGGATTCTCTTTGCTTACCGATAGGCATTAATTTATCGTTTTGCCATTGCCGGAAAGCTTTTGTAATCATACCGGATGCAATTTCCGGTTCCTTTATCGAAGCCCAGAATCCCAGTTGATTTGACTCGATAAGTCTAAGTAGTGCACAATTTTTGGGTCCTATTGCTAAAATTGGGCGTTCTGCACCGATGTAATCGAAAACCTTGCCGGGAACTATCTGCTCACCGCCTTTGCCGTTTGGAACGGATACAAAAACAAGATTTAGTTCTGATTTACATTGTTCTTGCAATGCGGATTCAAATGGAACTTGTTTTTCAACTCGAGCAAATGAAATTTCATTAAATATTTTTTCTGCTTTTTTGGACATATTTCCCTGAAGAATCAATTCCGTTTTCGATAATACATCATCTGGTAAAGCATGGAAAATAATCTTTAAAAGGTTTGGGGAGTTATACCTGTTAAAACTACCTGAATGAAGGATAGTGAATTTCTCGTTTTTAGAGTATGGTTTAAGGTTTTTAAAATCGTCTGGGTCGAATGGAGTAGGAATTGTTTCCACTGGAGAATCGGAGTAGTTTTCTATTGTAGCTGTAAAAGATTCATCGGGAACAATGAATCCATCGAAATATTTCATCCAAATTTGGAACTTTCTTTGAGCATAGTAGTTTTGGGCTATATTTGCCACACGTCTCATAAATGAACCGTATGGCTTAAATACCCAAAAAAGGTCACGGATATCAAGAATAACCTTAATTTTTTCATCAATTTTTTTTATAGATTCAGCAAGTTCCGCGGTACTAAATGGAGGAATTGTAATTATTGCTATATCCGGTTTATGCTTTTTAATCAGCCTGTCCATATCCAATTTAACTTCTCTTGTCCAGATATGCATCGGGTCAAGTCCATGTATCGGGCGTATAGCGAGATTAAGATTGGCAAGATTTTTTTCACCGTTATAGAAGCTTGCAATTCGTCGTAAGGAATACGTTACTTTCTTTACATCCTTAACTTTTTCTAAGAGCGAATTATCTATTACTCGCCAGGATTTAAAATCGCCAGAAGCAACAACAGTTATATCCCAACCGTATTTCTTAAGATACTTAACGAACCTTATAGTTCTTTGGCAAGATATTCCACCTGCCGGTGGAAAAAAATATGAGAAATAAAGAATTTTGCTAAGTTTGGAATTCATTTATGAGATCTTCTTGATAACAATATTTCCATCAATAAGTTGCACAGAAGTCACATTATCCTCAACAAGGTCGCCTGAAATTACCGTAGGATTTTTTCTGGAAATTGCAAAGTCTATTGCATTAACTATTTGTTGTTGTGATGCTTCCGTAATTTTATTTAAGTCGATTCGAGGCATAGATTTCACCATTAGAATTTAAATCCCAAAGGGAGACCCGGGATTTTTTTTCCACTTCTCATTCGTTTAAACATTTCGCGCATTTTAAAAAATTCTTTAAGCAATCTGTTAACTTGATTAACAGATGTCCCGCTTCCTCGAGCTATTCGTTTTCTCCTGCTGCCCTTTATTATATCTGGATTTTCACGTTCTTGAATTGTCATCGAGTTAATGATAGCTTCTATATATACAAGTTCCTTCTCCTCTACATCTAATCCCATTTTAGAGCCGCCAGGAATCATTTTTACAAGATCCTCGAATGACCCCATCTTTTTTAATTGCTTAAGTTGATTAAGAAAGTCTGAAAAGGTAAATTCGGCACGCATGAATTTCTTTTTCATTTTTTCGGCTTCCTTCTTGTCAAAAGCTTTTTGAGCTTTTTCAACAAGAGTAACTACATCTCCCAAACCCAAAATTCGAGAAGCCATGCGATCAGGATAAAAAGGCTCGAGTGCATCAGGTTTTTCGCCAGTTCCAACAAACAGAATTGGCTTACCCACAACAGCTCTTAAAGACAATGCAGCGCCACCCTTAGCGTCACCATCGAGTTTGGTTAATACAAACCCATCGATACCAACACGTCTCGCAAATTCATATCCAACGTCAACAGCTGTTTGACCTGTCATTGCATCAACAACTAAGAAAACAGCATCAGGTTTCAATTTAAACTGTAGTTGCTCTAACTCCCTCATCATTTGGTCATCGATTTGAAGTCTTCCTGCAGTATCAAGGATTAATACATCCCATCCATTTGTTTTGGCTTCTTTAATAGCTCGCTGCGCAGTGCCTAACGGCTGTTCCATGAAGGAAGGTAATACTGAAGCAACGCCAATTTGTTTAGCAAGTGTTTGTATTTGTTGCGCTGCAGCAGGTCTATAAATATCGAGGGCAACCAATGTAGGATTCCAGTCATGATTTCTAAGCCATACTGCTAATTTAGCTGCGTGAGTTGTTTTACCAGAGCCTTGAAGTCCTACAAGCATTATCACTGTGGGATTAGAGCGTGGTAAAGAAATTTTTGGGGGTGCTTTGCCACCCAAAAGATCGATGAGTTTATCATGAACAATCTTAACAACCTGTTGACCGGGAGTAATGGAGGAGAGAACTTTATCTCCGACAGCTTCATCTTCAACATTTTGAATAAACTGCTTAACTATCTTATAATTAACATCTGCTTCAAGAAGAGCCATTCTTACTTCTTGAAGTCCATCCTTAATATTTTTTGTAGTAAGTTTTCCTCTGCTAGTTAAACTCCTAAATGCGTTGTTTAACCTGTTAGTTAATTGCTCGAACATTATGCTTTATGTCTTTCAGATAAAAATCTTGACAATATCTTTAAACAATTTTAATTACTGGATGCTTTTCATGGCGGCGTAGCTCAGTTGGTTAGAGCAGCGGAATCATAATCCGCGTGTCCGGGGTTCAA
>JAUXEQ010000079.1 GCA_030620455.1 bacterium
AATTATCGAAAAAGTTTAATCAACATAATTGATTTTCACAGCAAGAATATGATTTATAAAAGGGAAAAAGTTCCTGATAATTTTGACAATAAGAATATTAGTTTATTATCGCGCAGAATCTTGAGATATGCCAATCGTGGTGTTACACGGCTGAAATTTCTTCGAAAAATATCCGATTTATTACTCAAATTCTCCAACTGCGATAAAGTAGAACTTTTGATGAAGGACAAAGATCTTTATTATCGCTGGATTAAAAATTCCAATTCATACGATAGATATGATTTTCAAATATTAGGTCAGAAAGAAATCTCCATAATTAAATCTACGACAGATGAGAATATTTCCACGTTGGATAAACTTTGCAGAAATATATTAAACAGCACTTTTGATTCATCATTGGATTTTTTTACAAACAGTGGTAGCTTTTGGAGCGGTGACATCGATTTATACTTACATGATAACGAAACCGGTATTAAAACAAATACTCTAATTTCTACAGATAATTATAAATCAATTTCAATTATCCATGTTGAAATCGATGATTTTAACGACGGACTATTAGAATTAATGAGCAAAGAACCTTATTTTTTCACAAAGAATGAGATAATACTTTATGAAAATATTGGTCGAATTTTAGGAATAGCTATTGCAAACAGACGTGCCCAAAGTTCTCTTAGAGAAAGAATAAAAGAACTAGCATGTCTCTACCAAATATCCCAGATAACTGAAAAACCTGGGATTTCTCTTGATGAAATTCTACAGAAGATTACTTTATTACTTCCATCAGCCTTGCAGTATTCAGATATTGCTGCAGCCAAGATTACATTTGATGAAAAGTTATTTTCGACTCCCGGATTTGGAAATGCTCTTTTCAGCATTTCCTCCCAAATAATTATCAATGGTCAGAACAGAGGAATCGTGAATGTTGCATATACAAAAGGAATAACTGAATTTTATAAGAATCCATTTCTGGTTGAGGAAAAAAAACTGCTAGAATCTGTTGCAAGAGAAATCTCCATGCTTGTTAATAGAAAACAGATAGAAGAAGATAGAAAAAAAATAGAAGAGCAACTTCGTCATGCGGATCGACTTGCAACTCTCGGTCAACTTGCTGCTGGCGTGGCACATGAGTTGAATGAACCATTGGGAAGTATACTAGGTTTTGCACAACTTTCTAAGAAAATACATGGATTGCCAAACCAAGTATCAGAGGATTTGACAAAAATCGAAAATGCATCAATTCATGCACGTGAAGTTGTTAAAAAGCTTCTTTTCTTCGCGCGACAAATGCCAATAAAAATAGCCAGTGTTAATATAAATAAAATTATCGAGGATGGAATTTACTTTTTAGAATCAAGATGCATAAAGGAAGGCATCGAACTTATCCGTTCTCTTGCACCAAATCTTCCCAATGTATTAGCTGATCCTGCACAAATACATCAAGTTCTCGTCAATCTTATTGTTAATGCTATCCAGGCTATGCCCGATGGTGGAATTTTGACAATAAAAACAGATGTATCTGATGATTTTTTAATACTTATTGTCGAGGATACAGGTTTGGGTATGACAGATAAAGTTAGGGAAAAAATATTTCTTCCTTTTTTCACAACCAAAGATGTTAACGAAGGAACTGGTCTTGGACTTTCAGTTGTTCATGGTATTATTTCATCACTTGGCGGAAATATTTCCGTTGAGAGTGAAGTCAATAGTGGTTCAAGTTTTAAAATATTATTACCTTTAAACGACCAAATATAACTATAGACAAAAATGCTAAGCAAAAATAACCCCCAAATATTGGTTGTTGATGATTCGCTGGAAATGATAGAAATACTCCAGAGAAATTTAACAACAGCAGGATACAAAATATTCACTGCTTCCTCTGCTCCAGATGCAGTGAGGGTTTTAGAATCCACTTCTATTGATCTTGTGATTACAGATCTCAAAATGCCAAAGGTAAATGGACTTGATTTGATTCGTCATGTAAAGGAAAATTATAAAGATACAGAAATTATATTGATAACAGGATATGCTACCATAGAAGGCGCCGTAAAAGCAATAAAGACAGGTGCTGAAGAATATTTACCTAAACCTTTTACTATTGAAGAATTATTAACAGTGGTTAAGCGCACACTCGATAAATTGATGATACAAAAAAAGGGGAGCAATAATTTTGAAGAAAAGCTGTCTTCTCAATATGGAATCATCGGTGATTCAGAAGTGATGAGGAAGATTTTTGCTTTGATTTCTAAAGTCTCATTAACATCCGTAACTACACTTATTACTGGAGAGAGCGGCACAGGGAAAGAGCTAGTAGCAAGAGCAATACACTATTCAGGCAAACGAGCTTCGGCTCCATTCGTGCCAATAAATTGCGGAGGTATTCCAGAGGAATTACTGGAGAGCGAACTTTTCGGTCATGTTAAAGGGGCATTTACCGGTGCAGTGGAAACAAGAGCTGGCTTTTTCCAAATCGCTGATGGTGGGAGCATCTTTCTCGATGAAATCAGTGAGACAAGTCTTACCATGCAAGTAAAATTGCTAAGGGTGCTTCAAGATAAAGAAATTTTTATGATCGGTTCAAGAAAACCCAGGAAAGTTGATATAAGAATTATAGCTGCTACAAATAAAGATCTTTATTCTATGGTAAAAAAAGAATATTTCCGTGAAGACCTCTATTATAGATTGAATGTCATTAATATCGAATTACCTCCGTTGAGAGAAAGAGGTGATGATATAATATTGTTAACAAAATATTTCACATCAAAGTTTTCTGAAGAGATTGGTAAACCAACACCGGAATTTTCAACTCAGGTGTTGAAAGTCTTTAAAGAATATTATTGGGCAGGAAACGTTCGTGAATTGGCAAATGTAATCCAACAACTTGTTGTAATGATTGATAGAGATGTAATTAATGTAACTGATTTACCTTATTTGATGCGGTTTTCTTTGTCAAAAGAAAGTGGATTTGACAAACCACTTGTAGAAATTGAAGCTGAATATATCCGCAATGTCTTAAATAGTGTTAATGGTAATAAAACTCGAGCAGCTAAAATACTGGGTATTGATCGTAAAACATTAAGGACAAAACTCAAACAATTCGTATTGGGAAATAATGGAAGTTGAATTCTTTGATGGTTCATTTTTTCTCAATGGGTAAATTTTCCTCGGTAAAATCAATCCAAAAACTGAGAAATTCACTCTCCTTTTTTATAGCTTTAAGTATTATTAGTTCTTCTAATTAATTAGTCCTCTTTGAATTACACTAAAATGACATTACAAATCCCTCTAAATTCATACTTTGGTATGGTTTTTGCAGTTACTCTGGTGAAAGCATAAATTGAAAACACATTAAGCTATATAGGAGGTATTACAATGGCTAAGTCTAAGGAGATAAAAAACCCGGATGTTTCTTCCAAAAAGGAATTTCGTGGTATAACAACGGAAAAGTTACAGGAGATAAGAAACCCAGAAGTTTTAGATAAAAAGAAACTTAGTGGTTTGTGTTCTACTTGTAAGTATGCAGATGAATGCTGCTTTCCCAAAGATCCGAATAGACCTGTATTTTTCTGCGAGGAGTTCGAAATAGAACAAGCACCGGTAATTCAAGAAACACATCCTGATTCTTCGAAAGAAGAACTCTCCAAAACAGATGAAAAATTCAAGGGACTCTGTGTAAACTGTGAACATCGCTATGAATGCACGTTTCCGAAATCAGAAAGCGGTGTTTGGCATTGTGAAGAATACGAATAGAATGGTCTCTGTGGATAAGAGATAATTCAGTTCAGAATGAAAAGATATTTCCTTTTTTGTCTTTTGATTCTATGGAGGTTTTATCATGGTTAAGGTAATGACAAAAACAAAAATTGGTGTTTATGAAAATGTTAAACAGCAGTTTGCTAAGGCAAGCGATTTGATGGAACTCGATAGTGATGTGAGAGAAATACTTTCAAAAACAACAAACGAAATTATAATCAATTTCCCAGTAAAGATGGATGATGGGCATATTGAAATTTTTACTGGTTATCGTGTTCAGCACAACAATGCACTAGGACCATATAAAGGTGGACTTAGATTTCATCCGATGGTGAATCTAGATGAGGTACGAGCACTTGCAACCTGGATGACTTGGAAAGGTGCTCTTACTAGCATTCCTTTTGGGGGAGCAAAAGGTGGTATCCAGATGGATCCATCAAAATATTCTCAAAGCGAACTTGAGCGAATTACAAGGCGTTTTACATTTGCGCTTGGGAATAATATCGGTCCGGAATATGATATTCCAGCTCCCGATGTGAACACCAATCCCCAAATAATGGCATGGATATTAGATACTTATCTTTCAACTATACCACCTCATGAACGACAAAGATGTATACATGTTGTAACAGGCAAACCGGTTGAATCCGGTGGATCCATTGGAAGAAATAAGGCAACTGGACAGGGAGTAGTTTTCACAATTGAACAATGGGCACAGGACCACCATTTTGATCTAAGTAATGTGACATACATTATTCAAGGGTTCGGGAATGTCGGTTCGTGGGCTGCGAGACTTCTCGGACGTCACGGCTCAAAACTAATTGCAGTTGAGGATATTACAGGAATAATAATGAACACAGATGGAATTGATCCTGAGGAACTGGATGCCTATGTGAAGGAAAATGGAGGAGTAAAAGGCTATCCTAAATCCGAACCGATTGATAAAGACACTTTTTTCGGGCTTGAAGCTGATATTTTCATTCCTGCTGCGTTGGAAAACCAGATAACTGCTGAAACTGCTCCTCTATTGAATGTAAAGCTTGTTGCCGAAGGTGCAAACGGGCCCACAAATACCGATGGTGATATTATCCTGAAAAAAAAGGGAATAGATTTGATTCCAGATATTTTATGTAATTCCGGAGGTGTTATTGTTAGTTATTTTGAGTGGTTGCAGAACAAGCGAAGTGAAAAATGGGAATTAGAGAAAGTTGATTCAAAGTTATATAAGAAAATTATAGCAGCTTATGGGAAAGTGCAGAATGTAACTGAGAAATATAGTACAGATTGGCGAACTGCTGCATATATTGTCGCTCTATCAAGCCTTGAAAAGGTTTATAAAGAACGTGGAATATTCCCTTAATATTTGTAGGCTAAGTTCAAGAATTTTTCAATATTAAAATGATAACCGAAAACTATCTGAGAAATACTATGATTAAGCAATTAAGTGATGCAGCAGAACTGATGGATTTACCATCAGAGATTTATAATATCATAATAAAACCCGCTAACAAAATAGTCATCAATTTCCCTGTGAAATTGGATGATGGAATAGTTAAGGTCCTGACTGGTTATCGTGTGCAGCACAACAATATTTTAGGACCGTTCAAAGGTGGACTTCGTTTTCATCAGTCAGTTGAAATAGATGATATAAGTGCTTTTGCAACATTAATGACTATGAAATATGCACTTGTGGGTATTCCATTCGGTGGAGCTATGGGAGGAATCAAGTTTAATCCTTCCAAGTTTACATTCCACGAAGTTGAGCAAATTACACGCAGATTCACTTTTGGATTGGGTAATAACATAGGACCCTACTATGACATACTAAGCCCGGATGTAAATACAAATTCTCAAGTCATGGCATGGATTCTGGATACATTCCTTATGATGATGCCACCCACTAGAAGGAGCTGTTTGACACATGTCGTCACTGGGAAGCCTGTTATGCTGGGTGGAACTTATGGATATGCCAAAGCTGTCGCTCAAGGTATTGTATTTCTGATTAGGAAGTGGGTAGAGGAACATAAACTTAAACTAAGCAATACCTCTTATGTTATTCAGGGATTTGGGAATGTTGGTTCATGGACTTCACGCCTTTTAAAGAAACTTGGAGCAAAACTTGTAGCCGTGGAAAATGTAACTGGATCTATATACTCCCCCGATGGTATTGACCCCGATGATTTGCTATTGCATATTGCTGGATATAAAAAACTGTCTTACTATCCTGGAGTTAAGAAAATTGACCATAATGCATTTTTAAACATCGATGCTGACATTTTTATCCTTGCTGCATTGGAAAACCAAATAAACAGTGAGAACGCTCATCTTTTAAATGTAAGTCACACCGCCGAAGGTGCAAATCATCCTATAACTGCCGATGGCTTTTCAATCCTATACAATAAGGGGATTGATATTATCCCGGATATACTTTGTAATTCCGGTGGAGCTATTATAAGTAATTTCGAATGGTTACAAAATGAACATAGTGAAGTATGGGAAGTAACTGAGATGTATAACAAGTTGATTAAGATTATTGAGAGAGCATATGACAAGGTTATCGAAGCAATGAATAAATACAATACCGATCCTAAAACCGCAGCTTATATTGTCGCATTATCGAGATTGAATAATGTATATTCAAAACGAGGAATTTTCCCTTAGTATCCTGATTTGTTATTTCCGAGAATTGTGTAGATCACTGTAATTAGAATTAACACATGATGTGAGAAGATTCTTCATTTTTCATTCTGTGAAATTTGCAATTCAGTTTTTGTAATTGGGATTAAGGCTTTCTTAATTCTACGCTTCCCATAACTCCTTGCCACCCAATAAGATTGTCATAGACCCAATCCTTTTACACCCAATTGGGATGGATTCAACGATTTTTGCGAGTTTACTTATCCCGGTATGATGGAGGATCGTGCGATAATCTATATATATAATCTTCACAATATAGAGGTGAAGAAGTTAACAGTTTCTGAGGGGAGCAAAGCTAAGTATGATGCGCAATGGGACGGCACCGATAAGCATGGTAATTTACTTCCTGAAGGTTTATATATCTATTTAATTAT